>JAUWWH010000161.1 GCA_030617005.1 Candidatus Bathyarchaeota archaeon
CCGGATTGTTTTGGAATGGTTGCGCTGTATTGTTTATCATCTGTAGGGTTCATGCTTAATTGATTTAATGTTCCGTTATTTACCTTGTACCAAAGATTTACTTCTTCAATGAGAACGTTTGATTTATATGTGTAGACTTTTATGTCATCGAAGGCAGCTTGATTATTACATAATAAGCCTATCTTACCCGTTTCATAGTCGCTATCGGACTGTTCTAAAAGCCAATAAGCTGGTTCACTATTACCTTCAGCCCAAATTTTACTTTTAATCCTATCATTATAAACTTGAATCAAAACATTGTACCATATATCCGCTGAGTGCTGAAAACCAATTTTGCCTAATTCAGGCCATTCAGAAGACTGGAAAGGGTCTCCGCTACCTTTATAAATGCCAACTTTAGGTTCATCCCCTCTAAGGCTAAAGAGGTATAAGTCACTCAGATTCTCATTATAACCCTTCCTAAAAATTATGTTAAGAGTGCTCTCTACTATTCCCACCTTTTTCACTTTAAGTTTGAGTATATAGTTTGACCATGTACTGTTGCCAGTGAATATTATTTGGAGATCTTCCCCTTCACTATGTATCAAATGGCCGTTTTCAATAGCCCAATTCCCTATAATTCCTGTCCAATTGGGTCCTATCTCTGCTCGTTCAAAGTTATCGGTATACCTGTTGATGAAAACACCTGCAACTTCACACGTGACGTTTACTTCATCGTCTTGTAATATTGGTGTTGGTTCGAACCTTAGATTGAATACTATTTTAATGTCATCTATTGTTCCATAGACTGGTGCGAGTAATGCTGAACTGGTCAGTGATGTTAGCAAGATGAAAAATAGTATTTTTTTTTTACTAGTCATTTTATTATTCCTCAAGAGAATGTTGAAGTATATTTAACTTGATACTTTTAAAATTTTAATCCTTATGTTACTCTTATCATGTTCGGAAGGGCTTCATTATTTTTTTTTCAGTTCTGCCCTATTTGTGCATGATTTTGCTTCTTACTTTTTTATTCGGTGTTTGGTTTGGATTGTGTGTATTATAGATCATCCACGGTTGTGAAGAACGGCACTAGGAATGTTACAGCATTTTCTCTGCAAAGAATGTGGTAAGCCGTTCAATGGGAGGAGTGGAACCCTCTTCATCGCATGAAGTACACGTCGCAGGAGGTGGTCTTCGCCCTTCGCCTCAGGTTCCACTACTACCTCTCTAGCAGAGAGGTTTCAGAGCTCATGGTGGAGATGGGGCACCCAGTCTCCAAAAGTATCATCCTCTTCTGGCAGGGCAGTGCAGGTTCCACTGCACATTCAAGATGCTTCAGTGCAGATACAGGCCGGAGCACTCGAGGATATGGCCTATTGACGAGCTCCACGTCAGGCTGAGGAGTGGGAAGGTCTATGGCTACATTGTGGAGAACGAGAACCGAAACATCATTGCCTTGGAGCTGACCGAGAGGAGGGATAAGGACGTGACGGCCAGGGTGCTATGGATGGTTAATGCAGAAGCAGGCTTCACACTAGACATCTTTGTCTCCGACGGAGTCTCAGCCTACCCGTCGACCATAGCGGAGATCATGCCTGTGGTTAGACACATCATCGTCCAGTTCAAGGCTGCAGAGGTCAGTCGCCGAGGAAGCCTAGTCATTGTTAGCAACAACCTCCTGGAGAGACTCAACAGCACCCTCCGCAGCTGGATCCGAACCTTCAGAGTCTTCAAATCCCTTGAAGCTGGGAGTAGAACCCTCATTTTTCTCCAAGCAGTGTACAACATCCTCAGGTTTCACTAGGGTCTAGGAGGCTTGACGCCGTTTCAGGCAGCTGGAGGAGGAAGGCTAACATGGAACACCCTGACAAAAACTCTGCGGACAGCCTTTTAGACGAGGAACAAACCAAGAACTACCGAGAACGAAGAATGATAAAGAGAAGGGATGATACACAGAACAACTCATCATACATAAATTGGATAGAACCTTTTTTTCAATTTTCTAATAAGGCTTTAATAGTTCCAAGTTTCTAATTTCCGATAATAAAAGACTTAAGTTATGAATATGTATAAAGGCGCATTAAAAATTGAATGTTCTTTTGGCATACCCAGATTATCAACATAGGGATAAGAGTCCGCCTCTGGGTCTGATGTATGTTGCATCTGTCTTAGAGCATCATGGGCATAATGTGAAGATCATTGATTTTAGCGTCGATAAACCAACAGCCTTCAGCTCTTCTATTAATGACTCTGATATTTTTGGTATAAGCTTTACTTCTCAGCAGTTCCATGAGGCTTATCAACTTATTAATCAGGTTAGGAGGGTTTCCGAAAAGATTAAGATCATAGTGGGTGGTCCTCATGCTACTATATATGAAAAAGAAGTGTTTAATGAGATTCCCAGTGTAGACTATGTAGCTGTAGGTGAGGGTGAGTATACCGCCTTAGACATTGCCAATGGGGTTCATCCTGAGAAAGTAAATGGCTTAATCTGGAAAGACGAGGGTGGCAACATATATGTCAATCCACCTAGACCAATAGTAAAGAATCTAGACGAGCTCCCGTTTCCTGCAAGACATTTAGTTCCCATGAAAAAGTACTCATGCAAAGGAGCGATTCTGACAAGTCGTGGTTGTCCCTTTAGATGCATCTTTTGTTTAAAAAAGACTGGGCGGACTTGGCGTGCACATAGTTCTGATTATGTGATATCTGAAATGAATGAAATGATAGAGAACTTTAACATCAGTGAATTTCATATCTGTGATGATAACTTCCTTGCCAACCCAAAGAGAGCTAATGAAATCGCTGATGCTATTCTTATGATGAACTGGAAGTGTAACTTAAATCTTTGGGGTGGTAGTCGCGTAGATTTAATCGCTAAGAACGAGCCATTAATCGCGAAATTGGCTCAGGCTGGCTTACGAAAAACTGGTCTCGGAATTGAATCAGTAATTCCAGAAGTTTTAGATGCTATGAGAAAAGACATAACCTTAGAAGAAGTTGAGAAAGCCATCGCCATCCTAAGGAAGTATGATATTTCATTCTTCATATTTTTAATGGTTGGTTTACCAAATGATAAATATGAAAATGTAGAGATTACAAAGAAGTGGATAGTGAAAAACAAAATTAAAGAATTCGGAGTGAGTTTAGCCACCCCCTATCCTAAGACTGAGCTTTGGGAATATGTTAATAATAATGGACGTTGGCTCGTTTCTTCCAAAGATGTACAAAAAGACTTCAGTTATCACACTGTGACTAAGGTTTATCCGATGTGGGATACACCTGATTTTCCCGCTGAGCAACGAATGAAGACTCTAGTAGAACTTATCCGCTTTTCAGCTATACGCACAGGATATATCAGTCGAGATAAGCTTACCATCGCCATCAAACAACCTCGTCTCATGTTAGAGTGGTTAAAGAAATGGTTGAAATTATATTTTTAATTTATCTGAAGAAATAGGTGCATTATTTTAGCAATGATTTCATACAAGAGAACATCACAAGACAGATATGGAACGTATTCATATTTATGCGAAATATGATAAATTATGGGTAACTGTGTCCTTGTAATTTAAACCTCCAGAATGTATGTGTAAATTGGTACTTGGGTAATCGTAAAAGAATATTAAAATAGCTAATATTTAACAAATGAGTCTAATCGAGAGAGAAACATCATGGGGTTCTTGAGAGTAAGTATACTGATTCCTACTAAGAACACTGTGAAAACTATCTCCCAGTGTCTTGATTCTGTCTTATCCTTAGATTACCCCAAAGAAGCATTGGAAGTGTATGTTATAGACGCGTTTTCAGATGATGGAACCCAGAAGGTCTTGAAGGAATATCAGAAAAAATATAGTGCCCTTCTTCGTGTCATTGAAGCGGATTTAAATGTACCTCAAGCATACAATATGATCCTAAAAGAGACCA
>JAUWWH010000244.1 GCA_030617005.1 Candidatus Bathyarchaeota archaeon
ACATTTATATGGTCTCCCAAAGAGTCTGCATTTTTCACATCGCCAGATAACAAATTCACCACATGTTGGACATGGAAATTTGACAGCTTTTTCTCGTGGTGTAATAATGCGACCACACCAGATACATTTAAGCAACTTTACATTTTCCCCTTTTTTATTGTTTATAACAAACTCATAATTGCCTATTATTCAGAGTTAATAAGTTTTTCTAACAAACAAATATAATCTATTACGTTAAATCAATATTGATTAAATCTTATTATTTCAAAAAAATAACTTAGGAATGGAAAAAAATGAACACAACATTTACAACTAAACAGATAATAGCTATTAGAAAAGATCTCCACATGAGTGTTGGGAAATTAGTAAGCCAAGCATGTCATGCTTGTTTGGAAGCTTCTGAATCTTCGAAGAAACATAATCTAAAGATATGGAAGGAATGGAGAATAAAGGGAGCTAAAAAAGTAATCGTAAAGGTTATTTCTCTTGACGAACTCTTAAGCTTAGAGGAGAAAGTAAAAAGATTAAACATTCCACATGCACTGATCATAGATAGAGGATTAACACAATTAGCCCCAAACACACCTACTGCGTTAGGTATAGGACCGACAGAAACTAATATTGTTGATAAAATAAGTGGAAATTTGAAACTACTTTAGTACTCTTTTTTTAAAAGAAATAAAATTGCTGTATCGAGCACATAGGTGAAATCACCTTCTTTCACTTCTACAAGTAGATTTTATCCTTCTAATGCGAGTGTAATCTCCATGGTTGATACAGCTCTAGTTCTTCCGCTTTCCTCTGTTAATTCTTCTGTCCCTATCTCTATATTACTAATTTTCGCTTTGTCCATGAATCTTCGTCGCGTTATCTCAGCGACATCCACTGCTGTTGTTATAGCCCTTCCCCTTGCCTTCAATACAACTTCCTTGGCGTCAGGCATATTAAAATAAGTTATTACGGCTAAAACGTAGCTCATCACAGGTTTTCTTCCAATATATATCACATTATCTTCTTCTGACATCAGTAGATTCACCTCTTTCAAGCTTTATCAATTGATACTTTATGTGGTTTATACATAACTTATTTAAAACTTTTCATCTTGAACAGTACGCGGTCACGTAAGTGTTTGAAATGAAGCCTTTTTTTAGGATATACGCATAAAAATTGATAATAGGTAATGCAATAGAAATCATATAAAAATTATAAAAAACATATAGTTTATTATTTAAAAAAATAATAGATCGATAAGTGCGATAAGATTTCCTTTTTTCACTATCATAATACCTCTCAAAATGTAACTAACTTCTATTTGGGTTTAACAAATGGGCGAGATAATCGTAGGAACAAGTGGTCCACAAGGTATCCTATTCAAAATTACTCCTAAACAGAAAAAATAAGCACGCTCTACGTCGACTATTTTATTCTGAAGCCTCGAAATTCTCCTTTGCAGTCCCCCAATTTTACCTCTACATTTTTGACCCTTGCATGAGGAGGTCCTTTTCATCCAAATCAACGTCTTTCCAGCTGTAGATAAAAAAATATAATTCCTCTTTTGTAATAATTTCCTATAATACTTTCTGAATCATTGATAAAGGAGCTTATATGGTTGGTATAATCTATGAAACATGAAAAAATTCCTTAATGAAGCGTATATAACTATTCACAGTATTTCTATGACTTCCTTCACTCTTATGTTTAATGTTTCTTCTAGTTTGTATAGTTGAGCTAAAGCCCTAAACTTCGAATTCTTTTTTATGAGACTCCTTGGCCCATTATAATTAGCGGGTATTAATTTCGCTTTCCACTTGTCATCTACTACTACGAGCGCTGAGTTAGGATATATTTTTTCAATTACAACCACATATGTTTTGCCTGTAGCTTTCACTGAGGATGTTGTTACGTACGTTCTAGTTTTTAATTCAGTTATTAATCCTTCTTTTATCAGCTTCTCAATTGCACTTTTCAAAATTGAAGGTGATACTCCTTCAATTTCCATCTCAATAGTGAGTCGGTCGATCCCAACTCCTGAGCTGCCTGTCTCAAGTAATTTCAAGTATAAACTTCTTTTTGCTCTCTCAACCTTTCTTTTGATCTCTCTCAATGTTTTTATTTCAGTTTTATTTCTTTCCCCTTCAACTTTACCGCTCATTATTTCCTTCTCGATGACTTTTAGTTCCTGCAATGTCAATGGGTTTGGAGTTGGTTTGATATGGGCCCTAATTATCGGTTGGAGTTTATTGTTCAGTTTCTCAGCTATTCTCATCATTTTCTCTGTTTTTCTTCTGCTTGCATAAAGATAAATCATATCTAAACTATCATTTGTGGCTAAAATTGTCACTTTACCAGGATTCTTTCTCCCAGTTCTTCCACGCCGTTGAATGTACCTTATCTCGCTTGGTATAGGTTCATAAAATATTACATGATCAACTGTAGGAATGTCTAATCCTTCCTCGGCTATTGATGTAGCTATTAAAACATTGATAGATCCGTCCTCTAACCTTTTAATTCTCTCTGTTTGTTCTTTCTGTGTCAACCCTTTATCCATAATCTTAGATGCTTGACCCACAAATCTTTCAGCTTTTATTCGGTAAATAGTGTTCAATATTAAGACTAAGTGACTTGTTGTATCTCTGTACTGCGTAAAGACGATCATCCTCGATGAAGGCTTCATTCTTATTTGGTCGC
>JAUWWH010000144.1 GCA_030617005.1 Candidatus Bathyarchaeota archaeon
ATTTCTATGAGTGCGGGAGTTATAGAAACGATATCCTTATCGGATATCATACCAACCATCTTCCCTTTATCCATAACAATAAGTCTCCCAATTGACTTTTTCTGCAGCATAGCTGCTGCTGTCTTTATATCAATATCTGCGCTAATCATAACGGGCGGGGAACTCATAATACTCTTCGCTGAAACATCTCTAGCTTTGAGGTTTTTAGCTGCTATTCTAATAGCTATGTCGCGTCCAGTTATGATATCCAAAGGGTAGCCTTCATCATTGACAACCACGATGCTGTCTAGAGTGTATCTATCTATTAAATTAGCTACAGACTCAACTGTTTCATTTTCATAGACTTTTATAACGGGAGTTGACATCACATCGTTTACGGGGATCGCGACGTTAACATCACTTAAACCATACAATAATGTATTCTCCTGATGAGTTTATCAGCAAATGTAAGTTTATTCCTCTCTTATAGGCGTTCGCTTTTTCCTGCGGGAATGAATCTCTGTATCTCCTCAATTGAGGTCTTTAGTATTTTTTCTCGAAGAGTTATTGGAGCTTTCTTTGATAGTTTATATCGAATTTCCTTAGCCAATTTACCACTTGTCGTTCTACCTGGAACTATGGAGAGCATACATGGTGTTTGAGAGGCTATAGCTGAGACTGATCCTCCGATAATCATCAATTGGTCGTCTTTCTCTAATACTCCTATTGAAACCTGTAGTGGTACATTGCGGATATAATTTTTTTGTCCACGTATCATAAACATTCCTTTTGAAAGATATTCGCCTGAAGGTGCTTTTTTACTAACTTGATCCTGGTTTATCCAGTAAACATCTAAGGAAGTAAAACCTTCTCGCCAAGCTCTACTATAAGCGGCAGCTAACTGTGCAGCTTCAAAAATTGACGTTTCAGAGGGTAGTTTTCCATCTACCTTTATAATAACAAAGGGAGCTCCAACGATGTCTGCGTGTAATATTAGATCATTAGGAGTTGTGTGCTTCTTAACAAGAATCTCGTTTGAAGTAGCATCTCTACCTCCAACAATGAGAAGTCCTTCAGATGAGTGAACCCAGTGAAATTTTTCAAACCAGAAACGTTTCCTAGCTTTCACTGGTTTTAGAAGTTGTGATTCAACCTGTATCTTCATCTGTTCATACGCTTTAGTCTGCTTCTCTGTTATTACAATTGCTCTTTTGAGACCCTTTATCTTCCCCTTTGCTGCCTTAACTTGGTTATAGAAGGATGAAGCACTCTCGTAGACAGATTTTCTAAGACTTAACTCGAAATGGATCTTTCCAATTTTTATCTTTACTACTCCTCGTTGTGAGTTGATTGAATCAAAAAAATAAGTAGTGGGATCCTCTTTGATCCTTTTGTCTATAAAGCTTGAGGCTATCTCATCCCATGTTTTCCCTCTTTCCCTTTCGTTGATTATGTCTTGAATGATCTTTTGAAGCGATGTTGTGTGTGAGTAAACTAGGTCTCCGATTTGTTGATTCTTATCAATGTTTTTTCTAAGTTCAATAAGACGCGCTCGTTGTTGATTCAGAATTCTTATCTGTCCATCCATTCTTTGAGTGACTTTATTAGAAGTATCTTCACCCTTCGTTCCAATAAATAACTTGGTGAAGTATTCGTCTACTGCCTCGTTGAAAGATGGATATATCTGCATTTTATGAGAGTTATAGATCGAAAGGGGGAAAGGTAGAACGTTAATAAAGGTACCTGTCTTATCAATAACGATGTTTGATTGAGTAGTATTATTGAGACTTAAAGCAAGATTAGAAACTTCAATGTAAATATGGTTGATCTCATCATTTGTTAGCGTTTTCGACGGCTTTTTTTTATTTATGCCTGTCTTAAGCAGAATCTCTTCAGCGAATAATCCGTCAATACTAAGTAAATTTGTAAGAGATTTAATTACAGTGCCTTTTGTATCCCTTAAACTCATCAGCTGTATCTGGGTCACTTTTAAAGGATTAAAACCTCTCGGTGGAGGAAGTTTAAAACTTTCTCCTCGAAGAATGTCCCGATCTCTCATCCTACGATAAGATAGAGCATGGATAATCTTATCATTCTCATCAATAAGAATGATATTTCCCCTTCCAAAGATTTCAATTATGAGTTTGTATAAAATCCCTTTTGACCTAATTTTAATAGATACTATTCGCTCAAACTCTTCAATTTGAATGTCCTGTACTATTCCCCTTCTTAGAATTTTTCTTAAGAGTCTACAAAAGAACGGGGGGGAGTGGGGAAACTTAGTCACATATTGAGTTAAATGTATTCTCTTACCTGCTTCTATGACGAGTGTTGTCTTCGGACGAAGTTTGAATAGAAAGAGGAATGGGGTTGTCTGATAAATATTATCAATTCTAGAGCCTAGTATCGTATTCTTTAACTCTTTAAGTATAGCTGTAAGATCAATACTTGTCATAACAGTTTTAATCTTTAAAGAAGACAAGGTGTTCCCCTTTCTTTAATTAAATCGATCAGTCAAAGTAAAGTAGAAGCATTATATAAAAAATAGAATTTATCTTAAATATATAAGGGTGTGATAGAATCTCAAAAATTTTTATGATTTACTTCCAAAGACATATAGGATGATTCCACTTTATCAGCAACATAACCGTATGAGTGTCACCTTTAATAATTGTTGTTAAGTCGATAGTAAGGCGTGTGCACTTAGTTTCTTTTAAAAGATGAATAGGAAAGAGGGTTAATAGTTTAGGAGAGAGGTATCTTCAGAAGTTCTCTTTTGAGCTATGTTATTTTTTAAAAGTTTCATATAGTCTGACCATGCAGAAAAGAAGCCTTTGTCAAAATCTTTATGTAAGGAGTTCTGTGTTTGTTTTAAAAATTTCTTTCGTATATTATCTATCTTTTTAGAGTCGTCGGTAGTTATCTGATTTAGATATATATATCGAGTATCTTTCGATTTAAGAGCTAAAGACATACCCTGTAAAGCGTTAAAGTATCCCTTGCTCCACTCTTTTTCTTTCATGGTTAACTCAAGTTTCTCTAACGCTTTCCCCGCATCTTTTAGCTTTCTCTCGATAAGTAGTTTAAGAAGTTTATTTACAAGGATTACCTCCTTTCTTAATAGTTGCTTAACCATAACTGTTAACCTAACCATTTGTTAGAGTTTACCTTGAACAATGACAGTTTATTTCAAAGTTACATATTTAAGATTTTTAGGATTAATAGTTGTCTGTTACCTAAAATCCTAAATATAGCTGACACCCTTAAAACTTTTGTGAAATCAAATAATTCTTGGAAGATTAAGAAAAGGATTATGGAACGTTATAATACAACCGCTCACCTGTATACTCGACTATATTGTGATGAACAGGCTATGAAGTATACTGTGGCATTAAACGAATTAAAAATAGTTAAGAATGAATATGTTTTAGATGTGGGTTGCGGAACAGGACTGTTCATTAAAGAGATAGCGGAAATGGCTGGGTTTATCATTGGAATCGATATATCACAAAGAATGATTGAAGTCGCTAATGATAAGTGTAAGCATTTGAGAAATATTCATCTAATCTGCGGAGATGCTAATTATATACCTCTACAGAGAAAGATCATTGATAAAATCTTCTCCTTTACATTACTCCAAAATATGCCAGAGGTGGACCAAATAATTAGGGAGCTTCTTCGTATTGCTAAATCTGATTCAAAGATAATCCTTACTTTTAACAAAAAAGTATTCAGTAGCGAAGAAGTTAGGAAATTACTCACAAAATTGAAGTTAGGTATTACAAATTTTATCGATTATGAAGATTCAAAAGATTATTTAACGATCAGTACAATGGGTTAAAAATTTTTGAAAATGGTACAGTATACACAAATAGTATTCAATAATAAAATTTTTATATAGAAGTTGTATTTAGGCAAGTACCAACGGAGAATGGAAAAGATTGGAACCTCGAAGAAGACCTTTAAACACATTGATCAGAAGCCTTAACAGTGAGGTTATCGTCAAGTTGAAGGATAATACTGAATATAAAGGTCGCATGGTTAGATGTGATAACTATCTTAATCTTCTCCTTGAAGGCGCTACTGAAATTTATGGATCAAAAACCATAGCTAACTATGGAAATGTTTTCATACG
>JAUWWH010000242.1 GCA_030617005.1 Candidatus Bathyarchaeota archaeon
CTATTCCCTTATCAAGAATAGCTAGTAAAGTAGTAGCTGTCGAGGCGGATCCTGAGATTTTTAAATGTTTGAAACGGAACATTGATCTTAATAAGATAAAGAATATCACTGCTGTTAACATTGCTGCATGGAATAAGAATACTGTTATTAAATTCTACTTTACAATTGTCAGCAGCTGCAGAATCGCAAAGGAAGACTTGCCAGATCATCGATATATCAATGGATATATTGAACTTCAAGCTGAAGCGATGGCCCAGATACTGCGATCTCATGGAATATTGAGAGTCGATTGGATTAAGATAGATGTTGAAGGAGCGGAATATGAAGTCCTGAAGGGGTTAAAAAAAACATTAGTGATGCAGAAACCTAAGGTCATCGTTGAAGTAATGAAGTCAAATAAGAAGAGAGTCCTAACTCTGATGAGAAACTTGAGATATAATACTGAACTGATTAGTAAGCATGAATCTCCAATTAATAGCCTATTATCACTTTAAACCTAAGATCACCCCCTTTCATTCATGAAAACAAGGATACATCTTGAACATATTTTTAATGAATTCCACGATTTTTCTCTTTATTAAACAATGTATTAAGTTCACAAAATTGAGCAAATATTCGGGACGCTAGCATCAGGTAGCTTGGAAGAGGTTCAACTTCAAGGACACAGAGGGCATTTCTTTTTTTAAATTTCTTGAATATTCGTTTAAATAATGGATAGACGAGAAAGTCGTGATCTTGTTCAATCAAGATATAATACGAAGGTAATGGTATTGCTTTGAGTCTACCCTACGATCTTATATAAGTCATTTAGTTATCTGATAAAGAAAAAAATGTAAAAAAGAGTATTCTCGAGCTTGAATCTTAGTTAATATTACCTAAAAAAGATTTTATTCTGTTATGATTTTTTTTTGTCTTCTGTGTAACATATATATTGTCTACGTGAGTAATATTCTGAAGATGTGATATGATTTTGCTGATCATCATTATTCTTCTTATCGCATCTATCTTAGTGGTGCTCAGGTTCATGAGCCCAACACTTTCTCTATGGATAAAAGCTTCTAATGACTATAGGAACGCCAGGGGGACTAAACATTTTAAGCTCTTACAAGGAATATTTACTTCATTAAACAAGAAGAAAGCTGAGATTATAAATTCAATAACTGATCTTGAAGTTCAAATTAAGCGACTGGATAGGAGAAGGATGCAGGAACTTGAAGTCGCAGCCTCTAAATTCGTTATTCAAAAAGAGTTAACCAATGTTTCAGGTATTGGTGAGATTCTAAAAAAGCGGATAATTCAACTGTGCTTCAAAAATACGCTTAACAGTTTAGATAATGTGGAACATATCCAGGGTGTGGGATCAGAGAAAGCATTAGCAATACGTCTCTGGGTCAAAGATGCGATTCATCGCTTACCTGAAGTTATCCAGGGTGATTTCCAAGGAAAACAGAAGATAATGATGAAATTCGAAAAATCACTAAATGAAACTACAAATCAAAGATCATCACTTATGCAAGATCTTCAAAAAGTGGAAGAAGTCATATCTAAAATCGATAAAGAAGTTAGATGGCTCTCACTTATCAGTACATCTACCTTTCGAAGAGCACTTAAAGGTGATATTATAGCAGTAAGTCAAGTCTCCCAATACATGAGGGGGACCTTTCCAGAATGGGAGGAGATACCAAAATGGTTAAAGATCGTGAAGAAAATCGTAAACCAAACATGATAGACCGCGTAATTCAGCTTCTTTTCGGTCTGAAGATAAAGGAAGCATCGTTAGAATTTATAGTTGACATGAATGAAGACAGACACGTAATTGAGGTGTATCTTGTTACCTCAGAGGGAAAGATTAAACTCGTTAACCCTCAGAATGTGTGGAGCTACGGCTCTGTGATCATGATTGGAAACAAACAATATACTATAGCTCAAAGTAGCCTTGAGACACTTCAAGCCATACGTATGCGAAACCCAAAAGTGTTACCTGATGGACGATTGATCTTTGATACGTACCCTCCAATCCTTAAATATCTCCGGAAAAGGGAAAATGTAGAAGAGAAAGAAGCGTCGCAGCACCTTAAGATTTATGACGCACTACCTTATGCTGCAGAAATAAACTTTAATCCTAACAACGGAATCTTAGTCAGGATAGGTTATAGAGACCCTGAATCCTCCAAGTTCATTCCCCGTAAAGAACTGGAGCCAATAGTAGGCGGATACTCTAAGCGAGGTGATAGCTATTTCTATACACCCATCGAGGAGGACCCTGAGATCAAGAAATGGTCTGATGTTGAATGGAACAGGGTTCCTCTTGATAATATTCCTGAATTCTTCAAGAGAGACCTTGTCATGCTACGATCCAAGTTTAACGCAGTCCTCACAGATCAAGCTGCTTTAATAAAGGTGATCAATACCAGACCTATGTCGATAGTAAAAGTAGCTTCTGGTGAACCCGGATGGTTAGACTTCAAAGTAGAATACAAAACGAGTAAGTGGTTTCTTCCACACCACATAATAGTCGACATGACCAAAACACATAAACAAGTGAATGAAAATACTTGGGTGAAAATTGATAAACAGAAGGTCAAAAATGTTCAAAAAGAACTGGATAACTTAGGCGTCAACCAAACAGAAAGAGGATACCGAACCAATATATATCGATTCATGTCACTTGAAGACTTCATAAATAAGATCGGTGGTAAGAAAGAAC
>JAUWWH010000138.1 GCA_030617005.1 Candidatus Bathyarchaeota archaeon
CTTTTCTATATTCAAGGGCGAGTTGAATGGGGTTCTCAATCTTTATCGTATGCATGTTAAGAAGGTTGGGGTTGAGAATATCAGCAGGAGGATTATCCCCAATTACGAGGATTTCTTGTGGCTTCGCTTTTGGGAAGTGTGTTAATAGATTGAGCCAGAATATTTTTTCACTCTTCAAGAAGCCTAAATCACAGGAGTAGAAGATCTTATCGAAGTATCTTGAGATATCTAAATTAGTAACTACATCCTTTGCAATGCCTGTCGTATCTGAGCAGAGTATCAATGTGTACTTTGTATATAGTAATTTTAAGACTTCAAGAGCTTTCTCCCTGAAGGTGATCCGTGAAGATTGGAGCTTGAAATATTGATGGCTAACATTTTCGGGGTGATTCACTGTATAGAGCTTTGCTATGAGTTCGCTTAAAGGAATTATCCCCCTAGCAACCTTCTGTAAATCTTGACCGGTCATCTGACGACCTTTACGTTGACATTTAAGACTGTCTTCTAAAACAACATCAGGTTTAAGATAATCCTCTTTAACAAGAGTTCCATTCAAATCGAATATTATATATCGTACTTCTTCGAAGAAAGCAGTCACCACATCACCCTAAAGCTGTTACGAATTAAGCATTACGAGAGAGGGTTGATATTAAGTTTAAGCTTTTAAAGATAATGTACAATTTCGTTTATTAACAATACTTTTTAGATATGAAAGTTTCTTCTAACATGTCTAACTAATTACTCTATTTTGGAGAGTTATTTTTTAAACTCTAAAAACAAGCTTAGTATAAATATAAGTTATAAAAGGATTTGGATAACGTTTATAGCACTTTTATTGAATGGGGTCTATTATGAAAATATTATTCGTCTGTTCAGGTAATGCATTTCGAAGTCCAGTTGCTGAAGCCTTATTGAAGAAGTATAAACCAGAGATTGAAGTCGACTCTGCTGGAACAAATCCTTCGATTCCAATTTCTAGTTCAGCTATAAACTATTTAGTGAGTGAGAACGCTCAAAGTTTTTTAAAACAAGTTCCTGAGAGTCTTAACGAAAAGAAGCTTAATGAATACGATTTAATAATTGCTATGAAGCCAGAGCATAGGTTTCTGATCTTAAGGAAATGTCCAGAATGTAAAGATAAAATTGTCGTTTGGGACATTGCAGATCCATATTTTCTTTCAATCCAAGATTCTAAGAAGATATTTAAAGATATAAAAGGTAAAGTTAAGGAACTTATAGAGAAATTATGAATTAGTACTCCAACTTTTATGAGGTTTGATTTTAAATGTGTATTGAATTAGAAGTTGGGATATATAAGAGGCTGGAATTGAAATTCATTCTAAAGGTAGTTTACCATACTAGAGATAGACATCTCCTGAGGATACTATCATAAGGCTAAAGGTGATTGCATAATAATTTCTATAATTATAATTTTAAATTTGCTGATGGAAACGTATTATAAAATAAAAAGATTCGAATAAAAGGGTGTAAATAAGTAAAAGATTTTCTATCGAGTTGAGGATAGTCAAAGATTAGATTGATAACTTAAGAATATATAAGAATAATTTTTTTTCTATTCAATCCAGAGCATCAGCAGAATTATCCTAAGAATGATGACTAAAAATTAATCCCAATTGTAGACGTCCTACTAATTAACAAGAAATGTAGAGCCTGCACATTTCCTACAGTACAAAGTATAATACTCAGTAAACAAATTAAAAACGTGGTTCCGACTGGATCGAGAAGCACCTATTTTACACACTGAAACTGTATTATGTGAAGTAATCTGGATTATTTAGTGAAAACCTTCAAAGTCGTCGGTTTTTGATAGACCTAGACGGTAAATAATTTTTTATCTTATGACTTCATAACATGTATTAACAGATCATACATTTGTAGGAGGAGATAGTTTGAGACAGAGAATCACCTTAAGTTTGAACAGTGAGATCATCGAGAAGATCAAGGAAAGATCAGAGAGATCTCGAAGGTCAGTAAGCCGAGAAGTTGAGTATTTATTGGCGAATGTATTGAGACTGTAGGAGTGCCGAGTTTTTGGCACGTTAAGGTGTGTGACATGTGGAAAATTGCTGTCTATCCTAGAGAGGTATTTATCCCTATATACATAAAAGAATCGGGGATGTTTACGTATAAACCTCTAGATTTAGAGATAAAAGAAAAAATTCAAAGAATGCAATAACAGCTTACAATGAAACCCTGAAAGTATTTATTTATAAAAAATATCCAAAATAATATCAAAATATAAAAAGCAATCTTAAAGAAATACGAAAGTTTTGTGAAGAAGCTTAAGTAAATCTAAAAGTTTTCCTCTCCATTTTATCATATTTTTATATGGAGAATCGAGATAATGGGAGAAAAACACGTTCTCAGTTAAATGAGATGATATTGTCCCAGAATAATAATGGTTAAGAAAGTATAAAGTGTGTCATAGTTATTGGTAAAAAAAAATAATTATTGTAAATAGAATGGGTTTTTCGTTAAGAGAGTGAATATATCTGAAAACAATTAGAAGGACGCATTAACACAATATGTGAATACAAGAATATTAAAAAACAGTTTCAAAGTATTTTTCTACTCTAAACAATCAGTCTAAGGTTAATAGATACTAAAGAACTAATCGTAATCTCTAAGGTTATCTTTCCTTCTTTGAATAGTAAGCATCTTTTTCAATTTAGATGATAAGTTGTTAAAAATTTTAGGTAATTCCCATCCTTTCTCCGAATAAGCAAAGGTTTTTTTTGGTGTTATTATTGAAACACTGACTTCATATCTTCGTGTTTTTTTAGCTCCTTCGGAGAAGGTCTTTATTACAACTTTCGCTTCTTCAATGAATGGAAAACTTTTTCTTAGAAGCTTAATAATTTTACTAAATTTGGTTTTAGCCATCTCGGCTTCAAAAGGGTCGTTAGGTAATCCAATAATATAGATGGGAACATCATTCTTTCCTATATGTTCTGTGATTAGTTTCATATACTCTCTATAAGTGATTATCCCATGAATCTCTTTCCAAAGTGTAACTAGTGCATAGGTTGTTTTTTGTTTGATCATTTCATCTAAGATGGTAGAAATATTTTCATTGTTTGCACATGTGAGAGGATTTGTATCTATCAGATGTTTAACGGGAAATCTTAGCTTCCTTTGTTTTTCTGAAATTAGTTCACTTCGATCAATGGTTTCGGTTATTTGAAACATATTATAAACGATTTGGTTCGATGTAAGAATTCCATGTAATTTGTTTTCAATTATAACTGGTAAATGATCAATCTTTTTTTGAATCATAAGTTTCCGAGCTTTTAATGTCAAATCATTACTTGAAAGTGTGATGGGATTACGAGTCATAATATCTTTGGCTTTAATCTTTGGAAACCCTTGTTCTCTCATTAGTTTTATTATTGATAGAGCTTGTATAACCCCTATGAGTGAGTTATGTTCTACTATTGGTAAGACTCTCATATGGTTCTCTACCATCAATCTAGAAGCTTCTGAGATAGTATCTCTAGGAGAAAGTTTAGGTACAAAGATAGCCAGAGATTTAGCTTTTGCGATTGTTATGTTTGTTGCTTTAAGTATATCTCGTGTAGTTATCATACCAATTTTATCGTTAATTTCTAGGAGGACTTCATACGCATTTTGATCTTTAAGGATACCTACGATTTTTGATATTGGGGTTGTAGTAGATACTAAGGGTATGGAGGTGAGAAGTCTTTCTACTTCAAGTCTATTTACACTTTCCAGTTTGATTCCTTCTCTTCTTTTTTATTTTTTCTTTCAATTCATCTTGAGTATAAGATTTCACTTATGTTTTTTGGGAGTGTTAAAAACATTGAAAAAAAGTGATGGTGCTAATTCAATATTTTATATCCAGGCATATTTTAGTCTTTTTTCTCAGAGATTAACCTTGTAAAATGTAATCCGATATTGATCCCAAGAACCATTTTATTCTTCGAATGGATAAGTCTTCAAGTTTGGAGATAAAATGGTAGATGTCGAAATATAGGTCATATATGAACCTTTGAATAATCAATGGCCATATCCCATTAGAATTGAAGCGATTAAGAATAATGATTTTTCAATGATTATTCTAGATTACCTTTCTTCATTCTTCATATGACTATCAAGGAGTTTTAGGAGGTGTGAATTTCTCGAAGGGTTCATTTATTTTTTGTAGAAGACTGTTTAATTCGGATTTAATTATAACGATTTCGTTTACTCTTTCTAAC
>JAUWWH010000075.1 GCA_030617005.1 Candidatus Bathyarchaeota archaeon
GCTATTGATTGTGTCATTGTTCCTAAAAGTACAGCAAATAAAGGAATAAGGTAAATTTTCAGCAATTTAGGATTTCGTAACGTAGTGAACATACCTTTGCCTCGAATTCGATAGTTATTATTGAGCGAATAATAAGGACTATAGCCTTCTCCGTAATACCTCTAGATTAATATTACCTCTTATCATATGGATTACAGTCAAATTCATATTTTGTTTATTTTTTATTGACAATTAATTATTTCATGACTTTATGCCCCTGCATAACTTTAACATTTAAATTTTTTAGGTTTACCCGCTTTTATTATTGAGATTAGAAGACCTACAAAATAATACTTTTTTCTATATATGTATAAAGGAAGTTATATTACACGTCTCAAATAATCAATTAATTACAGGTCTTTGTAATTGAAAATCCTTGAAAATAGTTAACGTTAAAACTTATTTCGATGGGAATCCGCCTCCACGTTATGGGGGACTTGACTGGGTATTACGTAAACTGATAACAGATGAATGTATTAAAGGCTGAGGAGAATACCCTACACAATGGTTGAGGAAATACATCTATGGGCGGGCGATTCGAAAATACACTAGATTTCTTATCAATCAAAATCCATATAATATTGAAGCGATCTGGGAAACACTTTACAAGATACCATGCAACTATAAAGCTTCTTAGCGGAGAAACTATTTACACTTTTTTAAACACCTCGGCACATTTCAGAGCCAAGTGATGGGTGCAATTGAGATGACATGCTGGGATATTATAGGGAAAGATCTTAATCAACCAATATATCGATTATTGGGAGGAGTGAAAAACAAGAAGTTAAGAGCCTATACGTATATTTATAAAGGGATAGCTGGAGATCCACCGGAGAAAGCTGGATCAGCCGTAGCCTAGTTAGTTAAAAAGGTTTTGCTCTCTTCAAATTTGATCCGATACCTGGAAGAAGTACATATACCTCTGAGCAGGTTCCCCCGAGAAATCTCACTTAAGGAATTACGATGTACAGACACCGTTCTTAAATGTATGAGGGATGCTGTTGGATACAAATTTGACATAGGCATAAGCTCCCATAGGTAACAAAACACTCATTGTGCAATCAGGTTTGCTAAAATTCTAGAAAAATATGATTGTTTATGGTTTGAGGAATCAATATCACTCGAAAATGTTGATGAAATAACACGTCTCTTGCAACATACCCGTGTACATATTGCTACTGGTGAGCGACTATCTGCTAAATGGGATTTCAGACCCTTATTAGATAAATAAGCTGTATTAATCATGGTAGGTCAGATTGGAATACTTGAGTCAAAAAAAATCGAATGGATGGCTGAAGCATACAACGCTCAGATCGCGCTTTGGATATATTGTGGACCAGTAAACTATGCAGCTAATATACACTTAGACATTACAGGTCCCAATTTCCTAACTCAAGAAGTGATCGATACTATGAGTGGCTTATCTGCAAAGATCATAGCAGAACCCATCAAGATCAAGAAAGGCTACATAATCCCATCAACCAAACCTGGATTAGGTATAGGATGTGTTAATGAAAAAACGTTGAGTAAATATCCTTATAATTCATCAAGAATGTAAATAGGTATAATCAAAGAGGTTTAGTTTTTACTCATACACTTGATTTCTAACTAATATCGCAAGACTAATAGTTATCTATGGGTTGTCTCTCTAATGGTTCATTACTTAATTGACACTAAAGTAACTGATCAAGGCGTTAAAATCACTCTCTTTAACGATGAAACCGATGTTTGTGAAGAAGTAGTAGATAGAGCGTATAAACCCTATTTTTTCATACCCTATCCATTATCTCCTAAAGATCAACAAATCATTGAAGAGCTAAATCTAAAAATTGTGATAGTAGAGAAGAATGAACTCTTTTCAGGTCAACCAATAAAGATTACAAAGATACAATTACAGTCCTTCTCCGATCTTAAGTATATTTCTGAAAAGTTTGAAAAGTCTTGGGAGGCTGAAATCCCCTTCATTCTGAGTTATGTATACGATCAAGGTTTAACTTTTGGAGCGAAACACAAAATTAAAGGAGATCAAATAAAACCCATATATACGATTCCCAAAAAAATAAGGCCGAGTTTTGAGGAAAAGTATCGTGGAATAAAGGAGATTGATTCCTCAAAATATGAACTACTAGAAAGATGGTTTGCTGTCTGTACCCAGCCAATTCCCCACATCCCTCCTGAGAGACTGAACTTAGACAAGAGGCTTGATCTAGAACAATACTACTTAGCTTTTATTCTTTCAAGAGTAGTCAATATTCCTCTACCTATGGCTTACTCAAACAGACACGTGAGTACTTGGATCAAGTCCATTCTCCACAATTATCTCAGAAGAAATAGAATCTTAATACCCACCTCAAAAGAGTTGAGAAGAGGCGAAACCAAGAGGCGTGTTCAAGGAGCCCTCACATTCGCACCTAAATCCGGGGTATACTTCAACACAATAGTCCTAGACTTTGAAAGCCTATATCCAAGCTTAATCGATGCATACAATCTCTCCTACGAAACCATAAACTGTGATCATCAAGAATGCCAAGATAACAGAGTACCTAAACTTGAACATACCGTGTGTACATTACGGAGAGGAGTTTACTCAATATTAATCGGAGCCATAAAAGATCTGCGTATTCACTGGTTCAAACCTCTTTCAAAAAATAAGACCATAACCCCTGAAGCGAGATGGCAAGCTAAAGCTACATCCCAACTTCTTAAATTAATTCTTGTTTCAAGTTACGGTGTGACAATTCGAATTCGAGGTTTATCTCGCTCCTCATTAGCGGAATCGATCACTGCATATGGTCGTCACTTTCTTCAAACAACGTATAACATAGCCAAAGAGAGAGGATTCCACCCTATCTATGGAGATACAGATTCCCTCTTCCTAGATAATCCAAGTTATGATCAAGTGCAGTGGCTCATCAAAACTGTGAAAGATCGCTTTCTCTTAGATCTCGCTGTGGATGAACAATACTCTGTCTGTATGCTTCCAAAAGCCCTGAAAGCTTACTTTGGTATACGGAGAGATGGTACACCTGACATTAAGGGAGTAACCGCTATTAAATCTAATTCCCCTCCCTTCATCCAAAATATCTTCAGGGATTGTGTAAGGGCGATGATCGAAGTGAACAATTGGAGAGACTTTGAAAAAGCTAAGCAACGCATCCAAGGAATCATACATAAAGCTCTAACCGATCTACAAACTGGAGTAATTAATAAAAAAGATCTAACATACACCGTTGAGATTCACGAAGATCCAGAAGAAAAGATGAGAAAGATAGCTTTACATCAACCTTACCAATGTGCCCTTCAACTTATCGACACAGGTAAAACTGTACAGCGAGGAGACATCGTCAACTTTGTTAAGGTTAAACCCTTCACATATCGTAATAGAACTTTCACAGTGAAGCCCACTGAACAATTAAGAAATATTCAGGAAGTAAATATGAAGGATTACGAACGAAACCTCAGAACAGCTCTAAATCAAATCTTTAAACCAATGAACCTCAAATTTATTAAAGACGTTAAAACGAACGTCACTCTTTCTGATTACATCTAAATGGTATCTACAGATTTAATTGTTTGATAGAAAAAAAATTATAATTCAGTGAATACACCCACCTACCTGAATTACCTCGAGTTACTCCTTACCATTATCAGTTTATTTTTAGGTTTCCGCTATCACTCTACTCTGACGTTTTCACAATGTTCAGGGTAGTTCAGTGTAGTAAGATAAGGATTAAGTCACTTGGTTCAGGGATCATATTCTTTCAATCCTTTGTCCAGATTTTTTAGAATTTATTTTTTGTTGTTTGATTCAAGGTATCCACTTAATCTAAATAAATAAGCATTTGATTGTTCTATGTGTTCATCAACTTTATGTTCAAGTTTTGCATGACGTGTAAGAGAGATTAATTCTACTATTATATCGATTAGAACTATGACTTTTAATATCGAGTCTATTTCCGCCTCGAATCACAAATAAATTTAGCTACTTATCTCATACGCATCCTAAATAATTTACTCATTGAGGATGTACACTAATAAATCATTAACAATAATACGGTCATTTTTTTTATTCTCTTAATTTACTTAGAATGAAATGAGATCATTTTTCTTTATGAAGAGAGTTTGTCTTCTTCTCGTTGATGGTTGTCAATGTGCCTTTTCGCCCCAGTCTTAGTTGGTGTTCTCCTCTGTACCGAAAGATATAACAGGCTTTAAGTTCAATCTCAGCCCCTACATGTACTTTATCTACCTGGTTATTCCATAAACTAAGTCTTATTGATCCCGATTTATCAGCGATCTTTACATTAGACACATAGGCTATGGTTCCAAATCTTGTTAGGACATTTATACCTGGTGGGATCTCAATAACTTTTGCTTTTATATCGATTCCTTTCATTCCATATCTTAATTCGCTGATTTTTCTTATCTTCTTCTCTTGCTTCTTATTTTTATAATGAAACTTGGAGACATATTGAAGTTGATCTTTGTAGTATTCTGGCTCTTTCAGAACATCCAACGTTATAGGGAACTGTGAGACTACCTTTTCTTTATTGGTTAAGAGAAAAGTAGCAGAATCATGATTCACTTCCCTACATGCGATCGTTAAAATTCCGTATTGAGACGACTTGTTACTCCATGCTTCAACGAAGGCTTCAAATAATTGTTCTGGTTCTAAATCGTACTTCCGTGCTATTGAGACGATCGATTTTAGGAAACCTTCATATGAGTTGGACCTACCTCTAGGGCGTCCTCTACCATTGTCATTAAACATTCTTCTTATTGATAATTCATTCAATGGTTAATAGACCCCTTAAGCTATCTGGACATCTTTTAGATAGCCATTTCTTCTTAACCAATCGGCTTGATTTCGTCTGTAACGGAATGTAATATCCCCTCGCGAATTTTGAAAATCCCAAGGGGATACTATAACAATATCATTAACTCTTATCCAAACTCTTCGTTTCATCTTTCCTCTAATTCTACATAATCTAGTGAATCCATCCATACATTTAACTTGGACTCTATCGTAACCTAATAGCTTTGCGGCTATACCTAAAACCTCATAATCTCTTGGCAATCGGGGTTTGATATCCGATTCAGTTAACACTTTCTTTTTACCCAAAACAGGTCACCTATAACACGAAAAGTAATCAATTATTTAGTTGGTTTTCCAATAAAATTAAGAAGACTTTAACTCATCATGGGCTGGGTCTCTTATAAAGAATATTGCTGATTACTTTCATTTTAGTAAAATATATGCTATTTAAGATATTTCAAGGCATCTTTCAAATAGAGTTACATGAACAGATTGTTTTCATTCAATTGAAATTGATAGAACCTTAAAAAGGAATTAGTATCTATGCGGAATTCTTAGTTGAGAAAGTGAGAGTCTCCCCTTACATTCAATCACAGGTCAAGAATTCTGATGAAACACAAACAGTATCGATGAGAATTAATATTTTTAAAGTGGAAAAATTGCTAATGATGAATTCTGCTATATGAACACTGAACTTTTTTTGGGATTCATCTGTCAAATAGTAGGTAGGATTTGATATATCCTCTCATCGAAAACCTCTTCCGCAATTTCCTTAGTTTTACACAATTTGTCTTAAAGAAAAACGATTTAATAGAACCTTTAGAAATTA
>JAUWWH010000114.1 GCA_030617005.1 Candidatus Bathyarchaeota archaeon
ATAATTATGAGATTGAATGGAAAAAAAGGGATATATCTTCTTAAAGTTTAAAAAATGTTTTCTCTCGCTAATAGTATCTGTCATTAAGTAAACTTCTCAATAAATCATAAAATAAGGAAATTATAAGAGAATTTTTGCCTATATAGACAAAAATTAGCGAAAAAAGATTTCTAAAGTCTCTTTTTTTAAATTTATCGATTATAGAAAAGAATCCTTAAAGTGAAACCAAATAACTGTATAAAAGAGAATTTAAGATCATGATCTTTATAACAAAAATATCGATTGATCTAATGTTCTATGTTGGAGGATAAAATATTATATGAAAGTTATATTAATCATCAGTGATGGTATAGCTGATCAACCAATCAAAGAATTGGGGGGAAAAACGCCTCTTCAGATGGCTAATAAACCAGCAATGGATGAGATAGCGAGAACTGGTGTAAACGGAATAATGGATCCCATTGCTCCAGGGATTACTCCAGGAAGTGATACAGCGCATCTTGCAATTTTAGGTTATGATCCATATAAAAAATATGAAGGGCGGGGTGCTTTTGAGGCTTTAGGTGCAGGACTTGAGGTGAAAACTAAGGATATTTGCTTCAGGGGAAATATTGCTACAGTCGATAATAAATTTACAGTTTTGGATAGAAGAGCTGGAAGAATTAGGGATGATGCAGAAGAATTAGTAGAGGCTGTGAGCCGTATCAAATTAAACTTTTTCCCTGATATCCAAGTTGTAATCAAACACACTATTGAACATAGATGCGCCATTGTTTTAAAGGGACCGCATCTCACACGAATGATCTCAGATACTGATCCCCATAAATCTAACCATCAAATAAATGAATCTCAACCTTTAAATGATTCTTCTGAAGCCCTGAGAACCACTCATATCGTTAATCTGTTAACAAGAGAGATCCATAGAATATTAGATACACATCCAATAAACATGAAAAGGAGAGCTAAAGGACTCTTACCTGCTAACGCCATCCTTATGAGAGGAGCAGGTGTCGTACCAAAAGTTAGACCTATTACAGACATCTATGGAATAAAAGCGTTAGCAATCGCAGCTGGTGCTCTCTACAAAGGAGTCTGTAAATCTGTTGGGATGGACTTAATAAATGTTCAAGGAGCAACAGGAGACTATGAAACAAATACGATAGCTAAAGCAAAAGCAGCTGTAGAAAACCTTCCAAGATATGATTTTATCCTTATTCACATAAAAGCAACAGATAATGCCAGTCACGACATGGATGTCAAGAAAAAAATTAAGATGATAGAGAAAGTTGACAAACTTGTAAAGTATATCCTTCAAAATACTGATCCCGATAAAGTCATCATTGCAATGACTGCAGATCATACAACCTCCACAGAATCAGGAGAACACACAGGGGATTCAGTCCCAGTATCAATAAGAGGGAAAACGGTAAGAGTTGACTCCGTCCAAAGGTATTCCGAAATCGACTGTGCCCAAGGTGGATTAGGTAGAATCAGAGGAGTTAACTTATTACCCATCTTATTGGATTATGCAGGAAAATCGA
The DNA here is from genome assembly GCA_030617005.1 of Candidatus Bathyarchaeota archaeon. Classification (GTDB taxonomy): domain Archaea; phylum Thermoproteota; class Bathyarchaeia; order RBG-16-48-13; genus JAUWWH01. Next base: position 1,542 of record JAUWWH010000114.1, read on the forward strand.
AAAAGTTCGGTGAATAAAAACCGAGAAATAGGTAACAAGAGAAACATATGATTGAGTCTTAGAAATGGAAGGGTAATTCAACTTACAGACATAGTATAATAGCGTTCTTGGAGATAAATGCTAGAGTAACTGAAGATTAATATTCAGATATGTGAGAGATTAAAAAAAGGAGATCTTATTTAATAACATCTGAATAACCCTAAACATTTCAGAATCGTATTAATATCATAAATACACTTAATAATTTTAAGGAAAAAAGATGTTTAGAATATTCTCGGACTTTCATATTCATAGTAAGTACAGCCGTGCTACAAGCCCAAAAATGGACATTCCATCAATTTCACGGTTTGCAAAAATCAAGGGGCTTAATCTTCTTGGTACAGGTGATTTCACCCATCCAAGTTGGATGAAAGATCTAAAGAGTCTACTAGTACCAGTTGAAGATACAGGATTATATAAACTAAAGAAGGATACAGAAGAACAACCATACTTCATTATAACTGGTGAGGTTAATACCATCTTCAGTTTTGAAGGGAAAACTAAGAAAATTCACCATTTATTATTATCAGATAGTTTGGAAACTGCCGAACAGATAAATGATAAGCTGAAGGTTCATGGAAATTTAAGTTCAGATGGTCGTCCTACCCTCAAAATGACAGCTTCAGAACTAGTCGAAGAAGTAGTTGAGGTTTCAAGGAAAAACGTAATCATACCCGCGCATATTTGGACACCCTGGTACAGCCTTTTCGGTTCAAGAAATGGTTTCAATCGAATCCAAGACTGTTATGAGGATATGACAAGACATATTTTCGCTTTGGAAACTGGATTATCCTCAGACCCCCCAATGAATTGGCGTCTCAACTCCCTTGATAACTACACACTAATTTCAAATAGTGATTCTCATTCACCATACCCATATAGACTAGGAAGAGAAGCAAATGTACTCGATATTGAAAAATTGAGTTATAGCGAAGTTTTAAATGCGATTCGAATGAAAGATACGAAACGGTTTCCATTTACAATTGAAACTAAACCAGCTTACGGAAAATATCATTGGACTGGTCATAGAAACTGCAAAGTTTCTATGCCTTCTTTGAAATCATTGAAGCTAGGGGGAATATGCCCTGTATGTCGAAAGCTAATGATTAAGGGTGTAGATGAACGTGTTGAGAATTTAGCTGATAGACCTGCTGGATATCGACCTGAAGATGCTATTGAGTATATACATTTACTTCCTCTACACGACATTATCGGTGCATCCCTTGGAGTAAATGGTTGGACATCATCTTCTGTTTGGCAAATATTCAACTTGTTGGTAGCTACTTTTGGTAACGAATATTCAGTAGTATTAGATGTTCCATTGAAATCACTTGAAAAGATCGTTGAGCCAAGAATAGTAGAGACGATTATGAAAGTGAGAAATGACGAAATCTCAGTTGTCCCTGGATATGATGGAGTATATGGTGAAATTAGATTACTTGAAGAGGAGACAAACAAGTTCCAAGGCGAAGAAAACTATGGAAAGCAGTGTACATTGGAACAGTTCATGTGATTACCCGTAAAAAGGGTGAGTCTATGATTATTTTACGCTTCAGTGTTAGAGCATCAAAGAACATAAACTAAAGGGGTTCTCTGTTTCTATTCTATAAAAGTAGATAACATTTATAATAAAAAGCAAGCTAACTATCTCATGTTTAATGTTGTGAGAAGGAAGTGGGTAAAATTTCCAAGAATAGAAATAAGGAACTTAGAATCTCATGGTTTTCTCTAACGAAAGCCTCATCTTCTACATATTTTTATAATACTTTTTGAGGGAAGATTAAATGGATTATGTAAATTTATGGAAAAGTTTAGAAGAATTGTATAATGAGTTATCAAAGACAGGAGTTACGATTCCACGAGAACTTGTGGATGATTTAAAATCAGTGAAAACTCTGATTAATATACACAAAGTTGACATAACAACGCTTAATATTGCAACAGAAATAGAGTTGTATTTAGAGAAAATAGAATCGAATCTACTATATTTAGCAGAATCTGATTTAGGGAAAGAATATGCTGAAGAATGGTTGAAGAAAATCTATGAAGCAAGAAAAGAGGGATTAAGTAAGAGAACGACATTTCCGTCGAGATTTATATCAGGAGTACCAAAAAACGAGCATTGGATTCGAATAAAAACAGCTGATCTCATAAGTGATCAAGATCTAGAGGTATTATTAGATAAATTTAATCTATCTAGTAAAACCCAAAAGGATGAGTATATATTGATTCATGGTAAGGAAAAGAATGTCCAAAATTTCATTAAAGAAGTTGGTAAAAAAATAGGAAAAAAAAGGTAAATTTTCGTAATAACTATGTACTAGCCTCAGCTGCTTTAATGAGTCTCTGGATGGCATCGATACGCGCTTTTTGTGAAAGGATATCTTTTGTTGTCAGTTCCAAGGCTTCATCTGGACACCACTCCACACATATAGGTCCATTTTCCCGATCAGAGCAGAGGTCACAGATTCTGACGACTTTCTTGTCAGGATCTAAACATATCGCACCGAAGTCGCAAGCTTCAATGCACCAGCCACAGCCATTACATAGATCATCGTCAACCAGTATCACGCCATTTTCTTCTGATTGCGTAAGTGCTTTACGAGGGCAGGCGATCACACATGGAGCATCTTCACATAATCTACAAGTCAGTGATGCATTAGTTGTTGGGTAAACTCGTATTACCCGAATCCTGGAGCGTGTTGGATTAAAGACCTTATCCTTATGTAAAGAACACATATACTCACATATTCTACACCCAACGCATTTGTCAGGATCAACAGTTACAAATTGATGTCTCAACATTTATCTCAACTCTACTCCTTTTTTCCTATAATATCTGCATATTCTCCGAGACCTAACGCGTTTATCTTTGCTTGTGTCGGTACCCCTTCTTTTGTCCAACCCCGAGCCTCATAGTAACCGTCTAAAAGGATGTCTAAATCTTCTTGGCTCACATAGCTTCCTTTAGCAATACCTCTTGGAATCGGATCTTTCATGATTCTTGGAGGGAGGTTATCATCCTTTCTCGTTAAACCTTCTCTAATGTTA
>JAUWWH010000060.1 GCA_030617005.1 Candidatus Bathyarchaeota archaeon
AAACATTAGAAAAGCGCTTTCTTATAGAAGATATAAATAGTGATCAAATAGTTGTGTCACATGAGGTGTATAAAAAGGGTATAGGTGACTGAATTATGATTAATACTATTGATTATGCAAAGCTTGGTTTAAAGATCGGACTCGAAAATTATGCTTAACATCAAGCGTAGTCGAGCACATCCATAAACAATTAGATACTAAACACAAGCTGTTTTGTAATTGTCCTTCAGTTCTTCGTAAGGATGATCCTGACTTCACTTTCATGCGACGACTCCGTCCAACACAAAGTGAGTTAGGAGAGGTCGACCCAGCAGCACTCTTCGAAGTTAAGAAGGGAAAAACGATCGTTTATGAGGGGTATCGAGACACTACGTGTCTTGTCGAAGCAGACGGAGACTTTTAAAGCCTCTGGCTTAAACGAAGAACCTCCTCATGAACTCAATCGAGAAGCGCTTGAGACATCCTTAACAATCGCTCTCATGCTCAATGCGACGCCAATAAACGAGACACATGTGATGCGCAAAGTGGTTATTGATGGTAGCACCACATTTGGGTTTCAACGAACTACAATTATAGCTTTAAACGGTATGATAAAAGTTGGCGATAAGAACATACCACTTCAGACTATGTGTCTTGAAGAGGATGCCTGTCGGAAGATCAAAGAAGAACGTCTAACTAGTTATTATCGACTTGATCGCCTAGGTATTCCCCTCATTGAAGTTGTAACTGAACCCGTTATTACTTCACCTGAGGAAGCGGGGAAAGTTGCTTTAGCAATCGGTAGAATCCTCAAAGCAACAGGGAAAGTGAAGAGAGGTTTGGGCACGATTAGACAAGATGTGAATATCTCTATTCGAGACGGAGCTTTAATAGAAGTTAAAGGTGTCCAGGACCTTGAAATCCTCCCACAGATTATTAAGAGTGAAGTTCAAAGACAGCTAACCTTGCTAAAAATTGTAAAAGAATTGGCAAGTCGAGGAATCAAAGAAGAAGATTTCATATACGACTTCAAGAATGTGGAAAAGATCTTCAAAAAAACACGATGTCAAGTCATTAGGAATGCTATTGAAAAAGGGCACACCGTATTAGCAGCCGTCCTTCCCCAATTCTCCGGTCTCCTAGGAATTGAGTTAACCTCTGGCTTGAGATTTGGGACTGAGCTTTCTGACTATGCTAAGTTTTGGGGTAGGGTAGGGGGAATTTTCCATACGGATGAGTTCCCTGCTTATGGTATAACTGAAGACGAGGTTATGGAGCTTAAATCATTTCTCGAAATTTATGATAACGACGAGATTGTATTAGTAGCTGATAAACCTGAAAATGTTTACGATGCATTAAATGCCGTTCTGAATAGGGCTAAACAAGCTTTAACGCATATACCAAGCGAGACAAGGGGGGCTTTCCCTGATGGAACAACCCATTACTTGAGACCACGCCCCGGTGCTGCTAGGATGTATCCAGAGACAGATGTACCCCCGGTTCCAATTACAATGGACCATTTAAAGAGGCTTAAGGAAACTCTTCCAGAACCCCTAGAGGTTAGACTCTCCCGCCTAATGAAGAAATATGGTCTTAATAAGAAACTGGCAGCCCAAGTACTCATCTCGGATTACAGTGAAGTATTTGAAACTGTCGCAAGTACAACGAGAATCTCCCCCTCTTTTATCGCAGCGACGTTAACAGAGACCTTTAGAAGCATGAAGAGAGACGGTATAGCTCTTCATATTCTCTCAGAAGATGTAATTCAAGATCTATTTTCCTTCATCGATTCAGGAAATGTTGCCAAAGAAGCGATTCCAGAGCTCTTAGTATGGATGGTAAAACATGAAAATATGGTCTTAAATGATGCAGTAAAGGCATTAGGTCTCAGAATGGTTACTGAAAAAAAGTTAAGGGAGATAGTAGATCGTGTAATTAGAGATAATGAAGACCTCATTCTGGAACGAAGAGTAACCGCTTTAGGACCACTAATGGGAATAATAATGAAAGAACTTCGGGGAAAAGCTGATGCTGAAAAGATCAGTCAACTTTTAAAGAGTGGTATTGAGGGAACGTTGAACCATTGATATTGCTTATCCAAAGTTAAGTTTTTTTTATAATTGTGGCTTTATTTGTAGAGGAAGTACGTTTAATAGGGACGAATTGGTACACATCTTAAAATGTACCTCTATTCTCTCTTCAACTCAAAGGTGCATAAAAAAACTCCGATTCATGTGAATACTATTCAATCATTGACAGTTATTTATACCTGTAATTTTTATAAAAAAGATAAATATTTGAATCTGTAGTGAAAAAATGAAATTTTAAAGGTATGTAAATTGGACAGTAGGTTATATGAGTTCGCTAAGTTAATCGTTCACACTTCCACCAAGGTAAAACGAGGAGATCATGTAATTATCAAAATCGTTGATGAAGGGCAAGATCTAGCTACAGAGATATATAAGGAAGTAGTTCACGTAGGAGGTCATCCCCTAATTATCTCCACACCTTCAGAGGCAACTCGAGGGTTCTTCGAAATTGCAGATGATGAAACCATCACGACAATGCCTAAACACTACTTTGAACTCGTGAAAGCTTCGGATGTTATAATCTCGATAAGGTCGAACATCAACACTAAGAGTTTAAGTAATGTAAATCCCAAGAGGATTAGTCTTCGTTCTAAAACATTAAAGAAGCTTCAAGAGGAAAGACTGAGTAAACGTTGGTGTCTGACACAGTATCCCACTGTGGGTTATGCCCAAGATGCTGAGATGTCACTGAAGGAGTATGAAGACTTCGTTTACTCAGCTATTCTGATCGATTGGGATGAACAGATAAAGATAATGATGAAGCTAAAGGAGATTATGGATGAAACCAACGAAGTTAGACTCATTGGTGAAGACACTGATCTTACGCTATCGATTAGAGGGAGGAATTCTATAGTTGGAGGACCAATACATAATGTTCCAGGAGGAGAGGTCTTCACAGCACCTATTGAAGATTCAGCTGAAGGAGAGATATTTTTTGATCTCCCGTCAGTTGTTTATGGTAATGAAGTTGAAGGGATAAAGCTAAAGTTTGAGCGAGGAAAGATCGTTGATTACTCAGCGAATCGAAATGAGAAGTTACTGAAGAGCATGATAGAGACTGATGAAGGTTCTCGGCGATTGGGAGAACTTGGCATCGGAACCAATAGGGGTATCAAAAAGTTTACTAAAAACATTCTCTTCGATGAGAAGATTGGTGATACGATACATCTTGCCATTGGAAGATCCTACAAGGAATGTCTGGGGATTAATGATAGCGCTATCCATTGGGACATGATCAAGACCATGAAAATGGGTAAAATAATTATGGACGGGTTTGTAGTTCAGGAGAACGGTAAATTCTTCTGGGATGACTAATTAAGTTCGAATAGTGAAGAAGAGAACTTTAATCCAAGTAGGAGCCAGTATGCTTACATGAATTGACTTGTACGATATTTATGAATTGATATATAGATATTTATAGATCTTTTTTTCTTACCTTTTTTAATCTAAGATATTACTAAATAAAGGGTTCATCAATGACTCTGAGTGATAAGCGAGTGATGCCAAGAATCTCAATAATCATTCCTACGTTGAATGAGGAGAAGGGTATAAAGGATACTATTCAAGAGATCCCTGAGTATATTAAAGCGTATTCTGAGATCATAGTCGTCGATGGGTTATCGGATGATAATACAACTTCAGAAGCAGAGAAGACTAGTGCAAAGATTTTAATAGAGAAGAAGAAGGGTAAGGGAACAGCAATGCGGTCTGGCGCTGATTATGCTAGGGGGAAGTTTTTGATCTTCATTGATGGTGATGGTACTTATCCCTCAGATGCTATTCCTAAATTTGTAAATTTGTTAGAGGAGTATGATCTTGTAATAGGTAATATTGTACCCTTTCTCAAGGAGTTGAAGGGTAAACGAGTTGAGCAATTATATGTCTATTTTTCTACGAAACTAACGAATTTATTATTTTCTTTTTTTGGTATAGATCTGGAGGATCCACTTGATGGAATGCGGGCTATCAGAAGGGCTGATTTTGAGAAGCTTAACTTAGTGTCAGATGGATTTGAGATAGAAGCTGAGATGAATATTAAAGCTTTCAATCATAACTTTAAAATCGCTGAAGTTCCAATAAAATACTTAAAGCGTAAGGGTAAAAGCAAATTCATATTCGATCTTGGAAGCCAATTGAGAATTGTCAAAATGTTATTTTTGAACCTATTTCATGGTTTAATTTGATAAAAAAAATAATTATTTTTAAGTATTGAATCTTCATTTGTTGTTTTATTTGCATAGGAAATTTTAGTTATCGACCAAAAGCCTTATAGTGGAATTATCTTCAGATACAGATACAAAAAAGGTGTAAGTTTAGATGACGACCCTTAAGAATGCTTCCATACGCTTTCTGAAGGGCTATAAAAAAACAGCTATCTTTGCTTTGACAAGTAGATGTAACTGTAAATGTGAAATGTGTAATATGCATAGACGTGAGCCGGAGTCGATCAGTTTCTCGGATGCAAAAAAAATCTTAGACTTCTTAGAAAAGAACCACTTTTTAGTAGTCTACATGACGGGAGGGGAGCCCACTCTGCATCCAGATGTGGTCAAGATTGTAAAATATGCTGATGATTTAGGTCTTCTTACAACTATGACGACTAATGGGACAGTGAATAAACATACACTCATGGATCTGAAGGATGCAGGCTTGTATCTGATCAGTGTTTCCCTTGATCATTGGGACCCTATTGTTTGTGAGAAGATTAGAAGACATAAGGATATCATGGCAAAGCAGATTGGGACTCTTAAATACGGGAAGGAGATTGGATTGAGGACTTATGCGTTAGCTTTTTTAAATTCAATCCTCATTGAGGATGGTGTGGAGAAGCTTATTGATTACGTAAATGATGTCTTAGGCGTTCCGTTTGGTTTTTGTTATCCAACTAAAAGCGACGTAAATACTTACAATCTTGGTGGTACCCTATCTCAGGGATCCTCATCCAGAAACTTGATGAAATGTATCGAAACAATCTATACCTTAAAAAAGAATGGTCGAGACATCGCTAACCTTTTTACATATATTGAAGACATTAAAAACTTCTTAGAGAAGAAGACCCCCAACTTCTATTGTAAGGGTGGTGAAGACGTTATATATATTGACTGGTTGGGAGATGTTTATCCATGTTTTCTAAAGGGACAGAGTCTCTTTAACATTCTAAACATGGAAGATTTTAGTTTCCTAAAGAATGTGAAGTGTAACGATTGTTTAATCAATTGCTTCAGAGAACCGTCTTTCCTCCCCCAGATATTCTCTCCTCTCTACCTCTTCGCTAAAGAGGTTTACTACTCCTTCCCTACGCGGAGCATCTATAAGTAAACCATTTCTATATCCTTAATCTTTCAAGAGTGTTTAACGTGTAATTGCCTTTACCAGTAAGGGAATAATCCCCCCTCCTCCGATTCCCAAGAACGATATAACCTTCTCCTTTTCTCACTAGACTTAACGCTTCCAACTCAGAGAGATGTTGATAATCACTTGGAATACTCATCTTCAATGACCAGTTATCCCTTATTCTCTTCCAAATACCATAACCATGCAGTTCTCTAGATGTAAGTATGTTAGAATTCGCATCTTTGTATCACCTAACTTAGTAGTTAACCCTTTCCCCTCCGCACTGTATACTAGCATTTTAACTCTCTTCCGATTGCTAATCAACTTTCTAGCTGAGGATAAGTCCTTAAGCCCTGCTCCAGTAATAATGCACATGATCTCCTCATCCATATCAACCTCTCCATCCTCAATAAGTCTCTTCAACCCAGCAATTGTTGAAGCTGCAGCTGGCTCTGCAAATATGCCTTCAGTGTTTGCAAGGCTTCTGGTGGCTTCTAGGATTTCAAAATCAGATACAGCTATAGCGCTTCCCTTAGACTCCATAATAGCTTTAAGAGCCATTTTACTGAGAGATGGATCCTTGACCCTTATATCAACAGCTATGGTTTCCGCTTCTTTTAATACCGTCGCCTTCTCTCTACCGCTCTTGAATGCCTTAACGATTGGACAACACCTCACTGCTTGGACTCCAATAATCTTTGTCATTCCTTGATTTATGAAGTCTATATAGGTGAGTTCTTGAATGCC
>JAUWWH010000176.1 GCA_030617005.1 Candidatus Bathyarchaeota archaeon
TAATCCTTATGAATAACATAGTTAAAATTATGCAACAAAGAAGCGTAATAGATATGACATATGAAGATAAATCTAGTGAAGATGAGTTCAAGAAGGTCGAGGATCTGAATCCGCAGTCAAGAGCTATCAATATCGTTGTTAAAGTAATTTCGAAGAGCGAAATCAGAGAAGTTGTAACAAGACGAGATGGTTCAAACCATCGAGTTTGTGACGCCACAGTAGGAGATGAAACAGGAACAATTATCGTAACCCTTTGGGACGATGCAATTGATAATATAAACGAAGATGAAATAATAAGTATCAAGAATGGTTACATTTCCCTCTTCAGGGGTTCCATGCATTTAAATATCGGGAGGTATGGAAGCTTCGAGAAGATAGAGGGAGAGGTAATATCCGAAATTAATACTGAGAACAATCTCTCAGAGAAGACCTACGAACAGAGACCCCGATACCCAAGATTCAGTTCAACGTATTCCGACCGAGACTCCGATCGAAGAAGAAGTTATGGACGAAGAAGGTAAAAATAGGAATCAAAATCGATTCAAACTTCTTTCCCATCCTTTTTTATATGCAATAAACCCGTTTTTCTATAGTCAGTAAGTAACTCATAGAAAGTGAATGTAAGGCTAATCCTTTCATCTTTTATATATCGTGTTTCCAAGAAGATGATTAGCAATCTTTCAAAGAGACATATTGATGCACTTAATACGCCAATCCTTAAACTAGAAGCCAGTACATGGATACGAGGTAATGTAGAATATTGGTAAAGAACCCGAAGGATTATATCGACAAAGTGCAGGCGCCATATATAATGATTAAAGCCGTTGAAGAGGAAGAGTGTATTAAAGGTTAGAAAAAAGATGATAAAAAAAATTTACTTGGTAAGAACGAAGGAAACTCATAGCGAAGAGAGCAGATGACGACAAAGCTATAATAGATGGAATAAAAGGATACCCCAAGGAGCTGAGAAAGTTAAACTGTGAATTGTGAAGTCTGGTTGGGTTAATTATGATCAAATACAGAGATTTAACGAATGGGGAAGCTTATGAAATCGCTTAAATTCTTATGGAACGGTGAAAAAGGATCGGTAACGTCGTCTTTGAATAGAAATAAGGGAAGATGGGAAACGTCTAAGTTCTGTGTTTAATCATAAATTAATATAAGGTACAGTGACTAGAGTTAAGAAGTGTTAGTTAGTTTAATAGAGTCTGTAAAGTACGTTCCTCTTCAAGTCAGACCGTCTCTTTTCTATGATTCAATAAAGCTTAGTAATATCGCTTCTATGATCATCGCTCTTTAAGGTAGGAGGAAGAGAGATGATTATCGAAGTCGGTAAAAGTATTAGTACATTGAGAGGATTATTACGGGATTAAACCTTCTCGTTGTTATGTGTGAAATGGAAGGAGAACTGTTTCGTCTACTGGAGTGAAAAGGGAAATTGTTTTTCCAGTAGATATATCCGCATCAATAGGTAACTCAGCTAAAATATTTAAGTTTCCAACTCTTGTATAGACCCTGTTTGACTTACCTAAAAAGAGAACATTTAGGACCTCACATTTAAAAACGTTAAAAGGTTCACCTGGTTTATTAACGGTGAAGCTCTCAGGTCTAATGGCACATATGGCTTGGTCACCAACATTAATATTGAACGATTTAGGAGCCCGTAGTTTTATGCCTTCATCTGTTTTAACGTCAACGTATTGATTAACCTTTCTTACTTTTCCATGTATAAAGGAACATTGTCCGATAAAATCTGCGATAAAAGTATTCTGTGGACTGAGATAAACTTGTTTAGGAGACCCAACCTGTTTAATACTCCCATTTTTCATGATGGCTATACGATCTGAAATGCTCAGGGCTTCTTCCTGATCGTGTGTAACGTAGACTGTTGTAATTTTTAGTTTTTTTTGTATACGTGTGATTTCTTGCCGCATCTCCAATCGTAACTTCGCATCGAGATTACTTAAAGGCTCATCCAACAGTAACACTTTAGGTTTTATGACTAACGCTCTTGCAAGAGCGACTCTTTGTTGTTGACCGCCACTAAGTTGGAGGGGAGTCCTCGATTCTAAACCTTCAAGCCTAACAAGGTCCAGGATTTCCAATACTTGTTCTTGAATTACGTCCTTTGAAACTTTCCTGATTTTTAAGCCATAAGCAACGTTATCAAAGACACTCATGTGTGGCCAGAGAGCGTAGTTTTGAAAAACCATTCCAGTCTCACGTTCATTTGGATGATGATTTGTGACGTCTTGATCATCAAAAAAAATGGACCCCTTATCCGGTAAGTAAAAACCGGCAATAATACGTAAAGTAGTAGTTTTTCCACAACCACTTGGACCCAATAAGGTGAAAAATTCCCCATCCTCCATTTTCAAATTGACGTCGTCATTAGCTGTAACACCATTGAAGGTCTTTGTAACATGCTTCAAAGAGATACTGACCAACTTTCATATTCTCCTATTTTGAATTATTTTTTATTAAATATTAAGACTTTTATCTAAATTCCTGTGATGACGGAAACCCTTTGTTTGAGTACTCTATTAACTACCACAATAATCACGATCTGAATCAGCATTAGCAATAGACCTAAAACTGCTGCTTGAAAGGGACCATCAGCCACTTGCCAAAGAACATCCTGCATCTTCCATGTTAGTGGTGCAGATTCAGGTTGAACACCGCCAAATATTAGGCTGGTGCTAACTTCAGACATGGAATATACAAAGGAAAGCATGCCACCGGCAAGGATATTAACTGAGATAAGGGGGAGGATTATTCTACGAAATGTGGTTGTGGCATGGGCACCTAAGTTCCTGGAAGCCTCTTCCAAAACCTCATGGGTCTGTTGTAAGCCTGCATAAACAGATCTAATGGTGAAGGGTATTTTTCGAAGCGTATAACTAATGATCAATAATGGGACTGCACTGATTAAGGGACTTAAAGGAGTGTTAAGGAAAGTAGTGAAATACCCAATGGCGATCACAATCCCAGGAATAGCTACAGGCAAAGTGACTAAAATATCGAGGGCGTCTATACCCGGAAGTCTCTTTCTAGCAATGATGTACGCAGCACTTGTACCAAGAATGACCATGATTATCGTTGCAACGATACTATAGAGTAAACTATTAGAAATTGACCTCCCAATTGCAGAATCCTCGAAGAGAAGACCAAAGTTGCCAAGAGTGGTCTCTGTTGGAAGGATTGTGGCGGGCCATGTCTTTGCTATAGATAGCAAAAATACTCCGGTGTGTGGAATCAAAGCAAAGGCCAGGACAATGATCATGAAAACATAGAATATAACGGCCTGTTTCTTAGTGGGTATTGATAGGCGGGGGTGCCATGTACCACCTTTACTTATCATGGCGTATTGTCTTAAACTAACATATTTTCTAATCAAAATGAAGCCTGCCATCGCAATTACGAGTAAAATAAGCCCTAATGCAGGGGCCATAGGGTCGATGTCACCTGTTGGTGCAAAGATTTTGTTAAAAACTTGATAGGTTAAAAGTTTAGTTGCTTGAGTGTTACTGTGAAATACGATAGGTGTTCCTAAATCTTCTATACTTAAAATGAAGGTTAGAATAGCGCCTGCCTGAATTCCAGGAAGGGCTAAAGGAAAAGTTATAGTTCTGAAAAGATGAAAACCTCTTGAACCCAAGTTTTCA
>JAUWWH010000167.1 GCA_030617005.1 Candidatus Bathyarchaeota archaeon
CTCATTAATAACCCCACCCGCATCCGGCATTATTATGTGAACAATTAATGCAACTAACCCGAAGGCTATAGGATCCTCATCAATTCGATGGATCGAAACATGTTTAGGGAGCGCCTTTTTTATTTTTTCTTTTATCTCATCGGGACTAATAACGATATCTTCTGGAAAAATTTTCATAGTAGCTACAATTTGACCCATACTCAATCACCTAACATTCTATAAGCTAACATTTATGCAACGTTCAGAGTATAAAACAATAATGGCTAAAAACATTTTTATCTTGAAATATCCCACTTCTTTCCGGCTCTCAACCACCATTGTCAATTATATGTTTCTCTTATTCTACCCAAAATAGTTGAGTTTAACGTACTTTTTTCTTTAAATTCCTTCCTAGGAATCAGGGTTCACGATAAACCTTATTACTTTTTTTTTTCACTTATTGACTTAAAAATAAGATCTGGGTTCTCTTTCTCCAGTTCCTTTGTTAAGTATGCACTTGAGAGATTGCGATGCATTTCATTTTTACTTTTTTAGCTATTATTACACCGAAAATTATGTATTCTAAAACCGACATCTTTCAGGTTGACATTTTAGTTTCATGACACATTTTAAGAAGATTTCGGGGGCAAGTTTAGGTTTTTCTACATAATCAAACGGTATTACAACATCAAGTCATTTTCTAATTCTCTTTTTTTAGTGAGTACTTTATCAATAACGCGTCTATTATTCATCGTTGCTAAATCAATTTCTACATGATCTTTCAAGGAGTCCAACAACTCTCATGTACCATCAAAAAGGGTTATGTTTTCCGTCCAATCTTTGTTTATCTCAATTTTCTTTTTTACGAGTTCATTTATACTTTCTTCATTGAAAGGTTTTTTTTACTTTAAAACATCTTTCAAGATATTTTAAGACCAACCCTTCCTTTTTGCTATATAAACGTCATTACTCTCACATCTCCATCTTTTATAACGTGTTGAAATGTTTCACAATTACAGTTTTAGTCTCAGCTAAGGTTTCATCCCAGTCAAAGATGACCGCTTCAAACATTTCTTATCCCTCTTCAACACGTGTTTTAGTATCAGTTACTATTATTGGTATTGTGGATTCCAACTCATGATTTGTATCTTAAAACTGTTATTACGTAAATTGTTACCTTTTGATGTAGTAAAACATGATAACCGAAACACTAGGACTCTTATTTAGAGCAGAATTTATGCATTGTTTTAATCCTGATGATTTATTTACTTCTTAAAGCTTAAGATACTAAATGTAAGGTGATTATGTGAAAGAAAAGTTCTATGCATTACTAGGTATTATTGGACCATTAGTAGCATACATCTCGATCGGCATCTCCATACTTCGATCACCTTGGTTTAGCTGGGAAAGAAGTGCTTTAAGTGACCTTGGGCACTCCGTTAAGAGTAGTGTTGCACCAATATTCAATCTTGGGTTATCTTTAGCGGGTTTTCTTATAATGCTCTACATCTTTACAACTTTCCGGAAGTATGCCAAGTATACCGCCAGTGGGTTTGTCATATCCTCTTTTTTCCTTCAATTAATAGCAACATTTGATGAAGTGTATGGTTTTCTACACGGTGCTGTATCCGTATTGTTCTTTATCTCTTTAGGTATCACTTCCCTACTGTATGCTTATGAGAAAAAATCAGTATTCGCTGTAATAGTGTTCATAATCAGTTTTAGTTCGTGGATATTATATGGCCTAGAAATATACAGCGCAGGTATCGCTGTACCAGAAACAATCTCATCAGTAGCGGTCATGTTATTGTTAGTATATTCCCCCATCAAAATCTATTTCAGAAAATAAAAAAGAGAGTTATATTTTTTAAATTAGTTATTTATTAAATTCTTTCCTTCTAAAAAGGCAGTTACCAATCAATTTTTATCTCACTAGAGCTGTTTTACAGCCCCTTTTTTTTAAAAAAAAATCTTGATTTTTATCAATATTTAGCTTTTTATTATCATATACTCTTACATTAGGTTTTTTAAGTTCACAAAGGGTTGCATAATATAGTGGAGGATATCTCTATTGGTTGGTCTATTGGACTCCTTAGAAGTTAAAGGGTTAACCCTTAAGAATAGGATTGTCATGCCTCCCATGCAAACCCGTTTAGCCACTCCTGAGGGCGCAGTGACAGGATCCCTTATTAACCATTATATACAACGTTCTAATGAACTTGGTTTTTTAATAGTTGAACATAGTTACGTATCTTTTAGTGGAATGCTAAACAAGAGACAGGTAAGTATATGTGATGATAATTTAATCTTTGGATTGAAAAAACTATCAAGCAGTATTCATGCAAAGGCAACTCCTGTTGTTATACAACTCAATCATGCTGGAAGCCACGCAGACGAGAAGATTATTGGCATTCAACCAGTCGCTCCGTCACTAAGTCATGGTTGTCGAGCACTTCAAATTGATGAGATTGAGTCCTTGATTGAATCCTTCTCTATGGCGACTCAGAGAGCTATGAAAGCGGGTTTCGATGGTGTCGAAATTCACGGTGCACACGGGTTCCTCTTAAACCAATTTTATTCTCCTCTAACTAATCGACGCCGTGATCAATATGGTGGTTCCTTAGAGAATCGGATGCGATTTCCTTTAGAAGTTATTGAAAGGGTTAAGAAGCAAATTGGAAGAAGACTTCTTCTTTATCGTTTAGGAGCTGACGATTTAGATCCAAGCGGAATCAAGATTGAAGACTCGCAGAAATTCGCTGTAAAGCTGGAAGATGCTGGAGTGGATATGCTTGATGTATCTGGAGGGATATGTGGAAGTTGACCAGATCAGCTCCAAAATAAACAAGGCTTTTTCATCCCTCAAGCTCAACAAATCAATAAAGTTGTCAATATTCCTGTTATAGGTGTTGGAGGAATAACCGAACCTGAATATGCAGATGAAGTGATACAAGACGGACGCGTTGATCTAGTTGCTATTGGACGAGGTCTTCTTAAAGATCCAGCCTGGGTTTTAAAAGCAATTCAAAAACTGAATATAAACTAGATACATTACCTTAACACACTGAATAGAATTAACACGATCTTTACGATTCCTTCATAAAATCAATGAACTCTTCAAGGGTTCTCTTTTCCAATGTGTAATTTGTTCTCCTCTCCACTCCGATCGTAGAATGTGGTTTAGGTCCATAATCGTGGCCAGGATAGAGTTCAACATTGTCATTTAGGCTTATCAACTTATTAAATAAGCTGTTATACATCTCTTTTGCACTTCCTCCGGATAGATCTGTTCTACCACATTCCCCTACAAAGAGGGTATCCCCTGTCAGGAGTTTATTATTCACAAGTAAGCATATACTATCCGAACTATGACCTGGTGTATGGATTATCTTCAAGACGAGTCCATTCACTCTTAGAATGTCGCCATCTATTACCTCTACATCTTTGTCTACTTTAGATAACTTATGCGCCACGATCTTAGCGCCATATCTCACTTTAATCTCTCGATTATTAGTTGTATGATCTCTATGACCATGTGTGTTGATGACGTACTTTATAGTCAACTTATTCTCTTTTACCACTTCGATAATTTGCTGGATATTAAAGCTAGAGTCAATAACGCAAGCTACCCCAGACTCTTCTTCTGCTATAATGTATGAAAAGTTGTCACCAATCCGCTTTATTTGTTTGAAAAACATTGACTGGCTCCCATAAATATGTGTGGATTCAAAAATTTTTTTAATAAATTCCGATTACTCCGTATGCTTCATCAAAAACCCTATCATTTTATTCTCGCGTATATTCTTTTGTTGAGAGGCATTCTAACTTCACACCCATTTTGACTAGATCTTCCAAATTTTCAACAC
>JAUWWH010000224.1 GCA_030617005.1 Candidatus Bathyarchaeota archaeon
GTAGATCTCGCAGACCTAGTAATTCCATGACCCCAATGTAATACATGATAAAATAAATTTAACGCATTTTTTATATCCTCACCTTCATATTTTATATTATAATATAACATTACAATGTTTACGTGGAAAACACGGTCAAACATTGGAACGAAAGTTTTTTTGTGATAATTTTTGTGATAATAAAAGCATATCGACATAGTTTTTCTTTTTTTACCACTATTTAATTTTAAGACTATTTCGGATAACTCGTTGTACGCGATAATTGAAGGTCACATAATCTTAGATATCGTATTGATCATTAGTATTTTTTTGGTGCTCTCGTACCTTTTGATTTAATAATACATTAATTAAAAAAATGGATAATATAATTAACAAAAACCGTTATAGAAAAGATATTTATATTTTATATATGTATCATTATAAAAATAATTTAATTATAGAAATAAAAATTAGAAGTCGTTTAGCTAAATAAAATATAAAAAATTACTGAAGTGAATTATTAATGACTAAACTGAAGATTTATGTCACACGAGATCAACCGGGAACAGCCCTGAATAACCTTGGAAAACTTTACGATATAAAAGTCAATCTTGAGGATAGACCAGTATCCAAAGATGAACTAATAACGCAAGCAAAAGGCGTGGCGGGTATAATTGCCTATGTAGGTGATAGGATTGATGGCGAGGTGATGGACGCTAGCGGAGGCTCTCTAAAAGCCATCTGTAATGCCATCGTAGGTTACGACAACGTCGACATAAAGGCCGCCACAGAACGAGGGATTTATGTAACTAACACACCGGGCGTTCTAACTGAAACCGTAGCCGACCTTACGTTTGGTCTTATAATGGCGGTGTCTAGAAGATTAGCTGAAAGCGACCGATACATTAGATCTGGTAATTGGCGTGGATGGGGACCAAAACAATTCTTAGGTTTTGATGTCCATGGAAAGACTCTTGGTATTATAGGACTTGGAAGGATAGGTGTAGCAATTGCGAGGAGAGCAAGAGGCTTTAATATGAAACTTCTATATTTTGATGTGAGAAGAAACACTGATATGGAGAAAGAATTGGGCTTGCAATTCACTGATGTGGAGAACGTATTAAAGAACTCCGATTTCGTTTCAGTTCATGTTCCGTTAATTCCTCAAACAAGGCATCTGATCGATAAAAAAGAATTAGAAATGATGAAAGAAACAGCGTTTCTGATAAACACTTCTCGAGGACCAGTAATTAATGAGAAGGCATTGATTCAGGCTCTTAAAGACGGAAAAATTCGTGGAGCCGGATTAGACGTATGGGATCCTGAACCTCCTAGCGCGAATAATCCTTTGCTTAAAATGGATAACGTAGTGACATTACCACATATCGCCAGCGCGTCTGTTGAAACGAGGACTAAGATGATAGATATGGCAATTGAAAATCTTAATGCAATACTGGATGGTAAGATACCGCCCCACCTCATTAACAAAGACGTGATAAAAGTCAGACCCCCATCTTCATAGTAACCTCAACCCGTTTTTCATCCAAGCATTCATCGTAAGAAAAGGAGTAACAAAATCAATTAGTCAGTACTAAAAAACTTCATTTCTTCTTATATGCTTCATCTACAGTCTTGTGAAGAGGTAACGAAGAAAAGTTCACTCGTCATTTTAACGAAATCCAAGAACCGGTTGAACGCGACAATAACTACTTTTAAACGCGGAGTAAAGCCTTTAGTTTTAGAGGGTTCTGAAAGATTCTATATGAAAGGTTTTCAATTGGTTTTTCGTCATTTTTCCCTTTATTCTGTCTATTATCTGGTGAAGAAGATCATCAAGGGGCATTCGTCGAATTCCCTTCATATGGAAAAGATATGCGTTGAATTCTCCTTTTTTAAAGGTAAATCGTAGTAAATGATGATCAAAATTCAATGGAATCTTTTTTCCGTTTTTTGTATAATGATACAATACTATGATTAACACATCTAAAACCTTGAATGTTTTTCTAGATTTAAGAGGTCTAACGAGTTCGGAAAAAGTTTCTACGTCCATGTACTTAAAATCTAACCCATCTGCAACACCCACTTCAAACGCAACCTCACCTTTGTGGGTGCCTGAGAGACTTGCTATACTGAGGACTTGCGGTACTGTGTACCCATTTAGGTCGCGAAGGACTTCAGCGATTATTCGTTGTAAACGAGTATTCGAAGTTTTATGCCTTATTTTTACGGTTCCGTGTATTATTATTGAAGGAAAATTCACGAATTTACCTAAAGAAGACAGCGGTTGTTTTTTATTCTTGCTCATCTGTCGATATTATTCCCTCCTTCGTTTTTTCTACTTTAAATGGAGCGTCAAGGATTTCCACGATTTCAGAAGTAATCAAAGCCCCCATTCCATCAGATTCCATGGACTCTTTTTTGGAAGAGCAGAACACCTTCGTACAGGTCCTAGTTTCTTCAACATATTTTCTGTAAATATTTGGTCAACACACGGTAATCCCGTGACGTCATACAATTGGTCATTCTTTATTTTATTCGTTTTAGGTCGGTGCCTAATTTCCACGTTTTCCTGACTGTTATTCAGTAACGGTTTCGCTGCTGTGACTAGAACTATGTAAGTATCATTGTAATCTAGGGTTTGGACGACGGATATGTTGCCTTGGACGAGGGCGAAGAGAGCGCCATTGAGAGATTCCGGGGTGATTCTACGGAATTTTCTGAGAAATTTCATGTATTCCTCAATTAAAAGGAACGATTTAAGGCAAGTCCACTTCATTCTGATTAGCTTGTCAAACAGAAATCTCTGGTTTAAGGTTCCAACCAGATTATAAAGAATTTTTCTCTCCATCACCACATCTTCTCCAAGGAGGGAAACCTCCGACGTTAAGAATTTTTAATCATAACCTCAGCTCCAAGCCTATTCAATAGAATTACAATGTTTTTCCTTTCTTGTTAGCTACTTATCTTAAATCA
>JAUWWH010000179.1 GCA_030617005.1 Candidatus Bathyarchaeota archaeon
CATTATGGAGCAGGAAGGTTTAGATCCAAATTGGAAAAAAAGTTGGTTCATGATTAATGCGAATATTAACTTTAAAGTTAAATAGATGATGGATTCCATCTTTTTTTAGTCTTTTAGGGTATTTTTAGGGCATTAAACATCTAGTTAAGTATTATATATTTATCTTTACCTCCAAGTTAGGAAGACAATACCTACCTCTTAAACAAAAAGTATGTTGAAACGTTCTATCTGGTTACAAAAAGTGGTTATGAGCGATAATTCAAATCTTTCTTAGATTGCGATTACGTTTATTGTGTACTGTTTATCTTTTATAATTCGGTAGGGATAAACCCTCTTCGATAAGGACTTTTCTGATAGCTCATCCTAATAACGAACCAAGCCAATTTAAGGGGTGGTAACGAATATACCCATCCTCCTAATATACCAATCACAAGTGTGCTCAGGGCCACCCATAAATGCATGCTTAAAAAGATAGCGATTAATTCTATACCGATAGCTAAAATCTGTGTAATCAATGCTGCTTGTAATGCCACCTTTCGCGGTACACTTCCGCTTTGTAGAACGCCACTTCCTCTAGAATAAAGTGTTCGATTTTTCAAAGCGTCTGTTTGATAATCCGCGTACTCATTTGTATAATGGATCGAAACAGAGACTAACATCATCGCAGAAAAACATAACCTAGCGGTGCTAACTCAATTGCTTCACCAGTACCAAAGGCTATAGAAACACTGAGCAACTAAGCCAGGATGTTCGAGACAAGTACCAACTGGCAAGCCATAACTCACAATCCTACAAGTCTTTTTTTTACTATGGAAAATGAGTCCATCACTTTCTTACAACCTTTTTTTCTTTTAGTTTACATTTAAAATTTGGTTTGATCAGGATATATTTGTAAAAATTTAGGGTGAATTTGAAGATTTTAGATTCTTATATGTCACACCTAACTTGATCACTTTTAACAATATGTATTTCAGTTGGATGATCATCGTTATATTCATTGGTCTGATTAATGTAAAGTGGATGTTAAAAGATATTCACTAAAACTTTGGGCTAAGGAAGCTAAAAGTGATCAGCTTGTGGGAACCAAGTTATCTAAGTTTGTATGAAAGTGGAGAATTAGATCAAAGAATAGAGAAGCTTAATCAGATACTTGAGTCATGTGAACTTTGTCCTAGAAAATGTTGCGTAAATAGGTTGGAAAACGAGAAGGGAGTCTGTAGATCTGGAAAGGAGCTTATGGTCTCTAGTTATGGTCCACATTTCGGAGAAGAAGCTCCTTTGGTCGGTATCGGTGGTTCTGGAACCATATTTCTAACAAATTGTAATTTACTCTGTGTCTATTGTCAGAACTATGAGATAAGCCACTTAGGATATGGTCACGTTAGAAGTGATACTCAAGTGGCTAATTACATGATAAGCTTGCAGAATAGAGGTTGTCACAACATAAACTTTGTCACACCCACACATTTTACCCCACAGTTAATTAAGACAACCAAACTTGCAATAGAAAAAGGATTACGATTACCCCTCGTCTGGAATTGTGGGGGTTATGAGAATACTGAAACGATAGAACTGTTAGAAGACATCGTTGACATTTACATGCCGGATATAAAATATGGTGAAACTGAACCAGCGAAGCAATTCTCCAAAACTCCTGATTATTTTCCTGTTGTAAAAGAAGTAGTTAAGCAGATGCATCAACAAGTAGGAGATTTACAATTAGATGCAAGAGGAATAGCGCAAAGAGGATTGTTGATCAGACATCTCGTGCTCCCTAACGATCTCGCTGGAAGCGAAAAAGTCTTGAAATTTATTGCAGAGGAGATCTCTAAAAACACCTATGTTAATGTGATGTCTCAATATAGACCAGAAGGTAAAGCTCATAATTATGAGGAATTGAGCAGACCTCCTAGTCGTGAGGAACTTACTAAAGCGATAACCATAGCGACAAGGCTTGGATTGACACGTGGGCTTCCATCAAAACAGATGATTCGGTTTAGATGGTAATTTCCATATACCTACTTAAGCCTTTTTTGAGTGATATAATTATGTGAACGCTGGTATTCATCAGAAAGGAGATTGCGATGAATCAGGTTCTTGAGGCGATAAAAAAGCGACGATCTGTCAGGTTCTTCCACTCTAAACCTATTGAGATGGATATAATAACTACGATCATAGAAGCTGGAAATCAAGCGCCATCGGCAGGGAACCTTCACCCATGGAGATTCATTATAGTCGAGGATGAAAAAATAAAAAGGCTACTTCTTGAGGTTACTTTATCAAAATGGCGTAAAATAGTAGAGTACTTGAAGAACACTCGTCCCGAGTATTACAAGGAAATTATGTTTGAATCTCGTTACAGAGAATTGGAAGAACCTAAAGATCACATCTACTTCCATGCCCCTATCATCTTATTTATTATAGATTTTCGTAGACACGCGGTTGATTGTGCACTTGCGTGTCAGAACATTATGCTTTCTACTTATTCCTTAAGTCTTGGTACCTGCTATGTAGGTTTTGGTGCAATGGTTACAGACAATGCAGAGATCAGAAAGGTTCTTGAACTTAAAGATGACGAACAGATCCACACTATCGTACTTGGGTACCCTAAGGAAGATCTTCCCAGACGTCCCCCTAAAAAGGAGCCTCAAATTAAATGGATTTAAGGAAACCTTTAGATCTTGATTTCAACTAATAGGATTCAATGGATATTTAATTACTGGTTGATTTATACCAATTCGATTTCTCTTAAAAAAGGGATACTGTAGGAATGTAGAAACGTGAGACTTGGTAAGTTAAGAGTTGAACCAATTTATGATGGTATGTTGTGGCTTGACGGTGGGGCCATGTTTGGTATTGTACCTAAGAAGTTATGGTCAAAAGTTATAAAACCTGATAAAGAAAATCGGATCAGACTTGGAATGTACGCGTTACTATTATTCACTGAACCAAAAATTCTTATTGATACTGGTATTGGGAATAAATCAGATGAAAAGATGCTGAAGATCTATCGGATTGATGGAGGTCATATTCTTGATTCCCTTCACTTTTTCAACGTAACGCCTCAAGACATTGGGATTGTCATTAATACTCACCTTCACTTTGATCATGCTGGTGGCAATACATGGCAATATAATGATGAAATAAAGCCAACATTTCCCAATGCTCAATATATCATACAAAGAGAAGAGTGGAATGCAGCAAATAATCTAAATGAACTCACTCAAGCGAGTTATTTAAAGGATAATATTGAAACACTTCGAGATCAGGTAAAAATCATTGATGGTGATGAAGAAGTAATCCCTGGTGTTACAGCTATCTGTACGGGTGGTCATACTCGGGGACATCAAATTATCAAAATTGCTTCAGAGGATACTGTCGGAATCTATCTCGGTGATCTTATTCCAACAACGCTCCATTTACCTTTACCATACATCATGAGTTACGATCTCAATCTAATTGTAACTCTTACTAGAAAGAAAGAAGTATTGGCACAAGCCGCTCAAGAAAATTGGACTCTCTTTTTTGAACATGATCCTATAATTCAATCTGGAACCGTGGTCTATCAGGAGGAACAGTCTCATCTCCTATAAGAATTCTTCATGAATATCTTTATC
>JAUWWH010000018.1 GCA_030617005.1 Candidatus Bathyarchaeota archaeon
ACAAAAATACCTTCTACAATAATTAAACTAAGCAAAGAAAAGGAGATCATAGCACTTTTAGATGGAGATCGTGGTGGAGACATGATTCTAGAAGGACTGCTCCAGGTTGCAAAGCCCAGTTTCGTAGTGAGAGCGCCTCGTGGAAAAGAAGTGGAAGAGTTAACACCTAAAGAAGTGACCAAACTTCTCCGCACAAAAACTCCGATAAATAAACTTAAGAAACTTAAAGAGAGGAAAGAGAAGAAACAAATTACCCTGCCTGAAGTGATTGTTTCACTTTCTTCCGAGTTGGAAGGGACATTAGAAGCAGTTGTTTTAAATGATCACCTAGACCTTCTTGAAAAGATGCCCGTCAGTGAACTCTGCATTAAACTTAAGAACATTAATAATGCCCACACCATAGTCTTCGATGGGATCATCACCCAAAGACTAATCGACATAGCTGGAGATAAAGGAGTAAAACGAATAGTTGGTGAAAGAACCTCAGGGATTGTCAAGCGCCCACTTAACATTCAACTCTTAACATTTAGCAAAATAATATCCTCATAAGAGGTCTACAGACGCCTCTTTTCTCAACATGTACGTTGTTAATCACGAACCCATGTAGTAGTATGGTCTCTTAAGGAAACCAAAAACTTCGATCGCTGCAATAATGGCTTGACCAACAGCTGTCCCTATCTGCTTTACTGCGCAATTTGTTACATCCCCTGTGGCGTAAACTCCATCTATATTTGTTCTTTGCTTTGCATCAACAATAATAAAGCCCTCTCGATCTATCTCCACACCCGCCTCCTTTGCGATTTGACTATTCGGTGCCTCACCTACGTGAATGAAGATTCCGTCAACAAGGACTTCTACAGTCTTCCCCGTTTTATTGTTGAATAGAACCACACAATTTACTATCTGTTCTCCCTTTATTTCATCAATTTCAGTATTCAATATCACTTTCACTCCACGTCTCTTTAGATCCTTTCTTAGCGCATCCTCCGCCCTCAATACCCCTCTTCGATGGATGAGTTTAACATCGGAAGCTAGATCTGAAAGGTAAAGCGCGGAGATAGCCGCAGAGTTTCCCCCCCCAACAACGATTAAACGTTTTCCTCTGAAGAGAGGACCATCACATACTGAACAGTAGCTAACACCTTTACCACTAAACGTCTCCTCACCGGCGACGTTAAGGTGTTTATAGTGGCAACCTGAAGAGATAATAACTGCCGAAGTTGTGTAACTATTTTTTTCCGTCTTCACAATCTTTTGTTCCCCCAAGAGATTCAACTTAACCCCTCGCTCCAGATCATTAATCTGAACTTCAAACTTCTTAGCTTGCTCCACCATTCTGTTCATTAGATCGAAACCCGATATGCCCTCTATAAAGCCGGGATAATTTTCAATCAATGAGGCTTCTGTTGCTAAACCTCCCGGCGTCTTCTCTTCTAAAATTAGAGTTTTCAAACCATTACGTGCAGAATATATACCTGCGGTGAGACCAGCGGGACCCGCCCCGATTATTATTACATCGTATTCAGTTCCATCCATTCTCAATAATCCTCTCTCTTCTAAAGGAAATCTAGAAATACTAAAAAAAGTTACTGGTCTATCTGTCCTCTCACAATCTTATCCCCACTTCATTTCATAGGGTGTAATAAACAAGCATCCCCCTATTTAGATAATGGGAAAGGATTAATACTATTTTCCTTTAAACTTTTAACAGGGAACTATTATTTGGATGATTTAGAAAGAATGAGAAAAGTAATAATACGCTTAGAGCAGAGGTTTCCCATTCGTGAACATCATCGAATTAACGATGTTTTTTCTCTCTTAATCGCAACAATTCTCTCTCAGAATACGAATGATCGGAATTCCTCACGAGCCTTCCACAACCTTATACAAAGTTACGAGATCAAACCAGCTGTACTTGCAAATTTGACGCCCGAAGAGATAAGACCCCTCATTAAATATGCTGGGTTACAGGATATTAGGAGTAAAAGAATAATAGCAATATCAAAGACTGTACTTCACAAGTTTAGTGGAGACTTAACCCACGTATTAAAACTTCCCTTTCTAAAAGCGCGACACACTCTGCTAAGTTTAGAGGGAGTCGGTCCGAAGACCGCGGATATTTTACTAAACTTCTTTGGAGGGAGGGCAGTAATGCCCATAGACACAAATATCTTTCGCGTTATTAACAGGCTCAACTTTGTAAAAGGGAGAAATTATGAGAAGACGCGTTTGACCTTAGAAAAGCTTATCCCCTCTGAGAAACTTCAAGAGATGCATCTCTTAGTAATTCAGTTTGGAAGAAAAATTTGTAAACCTCGAAACCCCACATGCTTCACTTGTCCTCTAAACTCTATGTGTGACTACCCTAAAACACTACCCTAAAACGAGAGATGATGTAACTTAATGACTGGAAGGTACCTTTCTTTTAGTCAATAAACTTTTTAATAAAATGAGGGCAGTCGATGAATAGTGCGATGACAACGAAAACAGTGAGGTTTGATTAACTTGTCCAATACCCTGTTACATGAAGAGATCGAAGAAAAAGGGATCCACTTTTCAGCAACGTTACTAAAACTAGAGAATTCAGTTATAGTCTTCTTCAATGAGAGGGGGAGTTTTAAACTAGGTACTCTAGCTATCGCTATGCCTAATTCTCTCACCTCAATATATTTGTCCTCAATACTCCTTGGAGATAGAAATATAGGTATCACAAAGATCTTAGCAGGACGCTTCTCAAACGCTTTTAGTTGTATTTCCCTTGTCTCAACCCATCTAGCTAATATCAGAGAGATGGATATAGGTGCATTATTATTGAAACTTGCGCAGAAGCTTATTGACAAACTTTCTTAAATATGAGTGGTTTTTTCTTGTCAAAAGCTTTTTTTAGTTGATTATGTCAATTATGAGCCGAAAGATATAAACGGTGAATGGACTGACTGGCTCTATTCGTTAGTTCATAATATTTTCCTAAGATTTAAAAATGAAATTAAATTAGGCTGCACCTTAACTCTTGAAAGAAGAATGAGGAGGAATTGAAGATAACCCTCTATAAAGAAGTTCCAACTACATTTGATTCACCTGAGATAGAACATACCATTTTAAGATTTTGGAAGAAAACTGACGCATTTAAAAAGCTAGTTACCATGAACAGTGGAAAGAAACGCTGGTCTTTCATAGATGGTCCCATAACTGCTAACAATCCCATGGGCGTCCACCATGCTTGGGGGCGGACATACAAGGATCTCTATCAACGTTACAAGGCGATGAATGGATTTGACCTACGATACCAGAACAGCTTCGACTGCCAAGGATTATGGGTTGAAGTAGAGGTGGAGAAGGGACTCGGATTCAAATCTAAGAGTGACATAGAAGCTTATGGGGTCGCAGAATTTGTCAACAAATGTAAGCAGCGTGTACTAAAATACGCATCTATTCAAGTGGAACAGTCCATCCGTCTAGGATATTGGATGGATTGGGATGATACGAACCTTCTTAGGAAACTATCTGCGCACATGGAGACTCCAGAAAAAATACTTTCTGTTAAGACCCCGAGGGGTGATTTTACAGATAGTGTAGAACAGATTGTAAGCAGACTCGGTACATCACCTCTGAATGGCTCCTACTTCACTTTCTCTAATGAGAATAACTACACAATCTGGGCCGCTCTCAAAAAATGCAATGAACAGGGTTGGCTTTACAAGGGAAGAGACGTTATGCCTTGGTGTCCACGTTGTTCCACGGCACTCTCTCAACACGAGATAGCTACAGACGGTTACCGTGATTTAACTCATCCTGGACTAATCATCAGATTTCCTTTATACGAAAAACCTAATGGATCCCTCCTCGTGTGGACAACAACACCTTGGACACTAACATCTAATGTAGCAGCTGCGGTACACCCCGACCTGTTATATGTGAAGATTCAACATAAAGGTGAAATTTTTTATCTTGCAAAAAGTGCTCTTGCTACGATTTTTTCTAAAGACTGTGAGATTCTAGAAGAGTTTATGGGTCAAGAAATGGAGGGTTGGACATATGTAGGACCCTACGATGACTTACCCATCAATGAAAAGATGGGAGTAATGAATGCCCACCGAGTAATACTCTGGAAGGATGTGAGTGAGGTTGAAGGAACTGGCATTGTCCACATTGCTCCAGGTTGCGGTAAGGAGGACTTTGAGTTAAGCAAAAGATACAAACTTCCCGTCATTGCACCTTTAAACGATTTTGGCATATTTATCGAAGGGTTTTCTCGGCTTACCGGGGTTCACGTCTATGATTCAGCAAAGCTGATCATTCAAGACCTTAAAAAGAAGAACCTACTCTTTAAAACGGAGTCGTACACCCATCGTTATCCTGTTTGTTGGCGTTGTGGTAATGAATTAGTCTTTAGGTTAGTTGATGAATGGTTTATATCAATGGGTGCAAAGCTCAACAAACCAGTTGAGAAGATTACCGATAACGAGAAGCAGAAGAATCTACGTTACCAAATCATGGATGTGACCCAGAAGACTCGTTGGATTCCTGCCTTTGGCTTACAACAAGAATTAGATTGGCTTCAGAATATGGATGACTGGATGATCTCCAAAAAGAGATACTGGGGGTTAGCCTTACCGATTTGGGAATGCAAAAAATGTGGAACGTTTGATGTAATAGGCAGCGAGAAGGAGCTTAAATCTAGAGCTGTTGAGGGATGGGAATATTTTAAAGGCCATACACCTCATCGACCGTGGATAGACGCAGTTAGGATCCGATGTCCTAAATGTGACGCTCTCGCTTCCCGCATTACAGATGTAGGGAATCCATGGTTAGATGCTGGTATTGTATCTTACTCAACCCTCAAGTATCTCCATGACTCTGGATACTGGGAGCGGTGGTTTCCTGCTCATTTTATTTGCGAATCTCTTCCAGGCCAATTCAGGAACTGGTTTTATTCCATGTTGGCGATGAGCACGATAATGACACAACGCACCCCCTTCCTTACTTGTTTGGGGCATGGTTCAGTATTCGCTGAAGACGGGCGGGAGATGCATAAATCTTGGGGTAACGCAATCTGGTTTGATGATGCTGTTGAGATCATGGGCGCTGATGTCATGCGGTGGATGTACTGTAAAACAAGGCCTGAAAGTAATCTGTTCTTTGGTTACAGTAGGGCTGATAGTGTTAAGCGACAGTTCTTAATCCCTCTCTGGAACATATACAGTTTCTTCGTGACGTATGCTAATCTTGATATGTGGACTCCAAAAAAGATGACAAACAAATTGTCCCTTTTAGATCGTTGGATTCTCTCAAAGCTTCAAATCCTTATCCGAGATGTCACAAATTATCTGGAAAACTTTGATGCTTTTAAAGCTACAGCTCACTTACAACAATTTGTGGTTAATCTTTCCACTTGGTACATCCGTCGTTCGCGAAGACGATTCTGGAAGAGTAAGGCGGATGTTGACAAAAACGCAGCATATACCACCTTGTACACTAGCCTTACCACGCTCATTAAACTGTTAGCACCTTTTATCCCTTTCATAACTGAAGAGATGTATCAGAATCTCGTGCATACGGTTCAACCTGACGCATTAGCGAGTGTCCATCATAACAATTGGCCTGTTGCGGACCCCTCTCTAATTGATTTAGAATTGATGGCTGATATGGACGCTGTCATTGATGTCAGTAGCTTAGGACGCTCTGCACGTAGCAAATCAGGTATTAAATTACGACAACCATTACTGGAGGCTATTGTTGTGTCCGATGAGACCATTTTAACGCGTCTTCAGAGACTTATAACCCTAATAGAGGAAGAGTTGAACGTCAAGAAGGTGACCCTGCTAAATCATGAAACTGCGATCGTGGATTACGAAGTCCACCTATTGCCTAATGTACTCGGTAAGAAATATGGATCTCTCTTCCCTAAACTAAAGATTGCAGTAAAAACTCTAGAGGCTAATACCCTGGCATTACCTTTTTTAAACGGTCTTACTGTAGATGTTGATGTAGAGAATCGTGTAATCACCTTGCTCCCTGAAGAAGTAGAAGTAAAGAAGCTCCCCAAGAACAGCTGGATGTTAGCGGAGAAGCAGAACCTTCTCGTAGGTATCAATTTAACTATCACTGAAGAATTGAAGAAGCAAGGTCTAGCCCAAGATATCGTACGGCGAATTCAGAACCAACGGAAGGATGCAGGGTTTGACATCGCTGATCTGATTGAAACCTATTACGCTGCTGGACCGAAGCTAACAGATATCTTTGAAACCTATGGAGATTACATCGCAGCAGAAACCTTGTCCACAACAATCTATAAGACTGAACCACCTAAAAACGCGCATATCGCGGAATTTAAACTCGACGATGTACCATTGAAAATAGCTTTGATTCGCGTAAAAGGGAAAGGTGAAGAATAATTTACTTCACATTCACTATATGTTCTTCTCTATAATCAACAATGACTGGCATGTATCCTCGTAATTTATTATCTAAAGCGGAGTTGCCAGTATCGACTCTCAGGTTCTTCAGACCTCTCAACTTGTGCTTCGTTGCAATAACTGTAAGGTTTTTCAAGCCCACCTCCCGTATAACCGTAGGACTTATCTGCTGATTCCCCCTACCAAAAATGAAACCCTGACCCCCTATCGGGGTGACAATGATCCAAGATTTTTTACCCGTGATGGCTTCAAGGATCAGATTCTCATTTACATCCTTTGCTATGATCTTCTTGTTAACAAGAAGATCGACTCCGAGTAGGGTCTTCTTCTCATCTAAAAGGTCAGTGATGGTACGAGTAGTTGTCCCAGGACCAAGAATATAGACGATATTAGGCTTCATCATTTCATTAACAAAAATTGCGATGGCTACCTGATTACGAACTTCATCCTCAATTATTAGGCTACCTATCTTTGATCCTTGAATCAAAGATGGCTCATACGGAGCCAAAGCATATCCATGTAACTTTGCGGATACATGTCCCTTCCTAAAAGCTTCCTCGTCCACATCCATAATTTCTACCTCTCTTAAGGGTAAACCTTCCCAAAGGAATTTGATGACTATTCTCGCAGCTGCTCTAGGGTCTACAGCGAAAACGGCGGAGTGAATCTTAACTCCTGCAGGAACACCAAGAACTGGAATATTTATTCCCGTTACCTCAGAGATATCTCTAACCGTCCCATCGCCGCCTACAAATAATATTATTTTCACGTTCATCTTCATCATATCTTCTATAGCTTTCTTTGTGTCAATAGCCGTGGTTCTTCCTTGATTTATGGCTCCTATAACGATTGGATTTAAATCGCACTGCTTCACCTCAACCTCTCCCATCTCACTTGGATATGTTATGATTTGGATAACATCTTTAACCTCTCGCAAGACTTCCAAGGTCTCTATAGCGCGTATAGGGGCTAAGGGTTCTGCCCCCAACTCTCTAGCTTTTTGTAGAATCTCTTCGCCATCAATACCCTTCAAGCCAACGCGTCCTCCCATTCCAGCTATAGGATTTACAACAAAGCCAATTTTTTTCTTATGACGTTTCACTAGACAATCTCCTTAACTTCTTTTTTCATTAAGATATTCATGTACTCCTGTAAAAAATCCCTCTTTTACAATAACTCTTAGGACAAATTTTACCCCTATAATTGGTTAACATGAGTCGTATCTGGGAAAACTATCTTATTTACTTCAATTTTTCTTAATCAATCCATTCTGTTGATCAACTTTTTTATTACACTGATATTTTTTTTTTAGCTTTTTCTCCTTCATCCTAAGTGTTTTAATGATGATGAAACCGAGTATTTCAGATATAAAACTTAAGATATTAACAGCTTTTAATGCTCGTTAAAGGGTAAAGAGAAATAATTTTAGACCTATTATCTCCGAAGGTCTAAATCTGAGATCATGTAGCGCTCCACATATCCGAGACCTTTACAACTATGATTGTTAAATAATCTTATCACTTTGTTTCTTTATTATCATCCGACCTGCAAAGCCTCAGTTCACCGAGGAAATCCTTGTATAGGCGAAGTCGTTGAACGTGCGACGTAAAGCCTTACAGGTGCTGATGGAGGGGGAAGAGCTTGGTCTAGCTGACCAACCCCTAGCACTAGAAGAAAATTCTGAATCGTATAAAAAAAGTCCTCAGTTGACTAGCAGTTATGATATCAGGAGTCCATGAGCTCGTGATATGCAATTTGAATTTCACATTATAATCCCCCCTCGCATCGGTACGGGCATATACGGTTGGTGCTTTCCACGTTAACTTTTTGATTTCATGGAAGAAGGACTTGTAATCTATTTCCGATACTAAATTCGTATCAATTCTTTGAATACTGCTTAAAAACCGATTCCCCATATTACTATAAGTTGAGGGATTTTTTCATTTTACAAGCGAATTATGAAACATGATTTGATGACGAGAAATAGTACTATAAAACTCATGAATAGATGTATTGTAGTAGGTTTTTTTATGCCACTTGAAGATTATTTACTCCCAAATGAGAACATTCGATTTCAAAGCGACTTTGATATTGAATATGGAAAAAAAAAGTATGAAATCATATTAACCGATAAGAGATTAATGCTTTTTGCTCGAAGAGGACTCATTTTCAAAAATGATGACGTTATATCTGATACAATATCAGAAATTCAAGGTATCAAGTATAAAGAGAGGGGTAGACTTTTTAAAAAATCCTTCATCGAAATACATGGGCGATCAAAAATAAGACTGGAAGGAGAAAAAAA
>JAUWWH010000014.1 GCA_030617005.1 Candidatus Bathyarchaeota archaeon
CACCAACAATCTTAGTTGGACCGCATCCGAATGTCGTTTATGCAGTGTATCTTACAAATGCTTTAAGGCCAAAACTTAAATTTGCGTCAATATTTGGTTCTTATGGCTGGGGAGGTACGATGGTTAGGCAGATTACAGCGATGCTTTCTAACTTAATAGTCGAATTACTTAATCCTGTCGTTATAAAAGGATATCCGAAGGAAGATGATTTTAAGGCATTGGACAAATTAGCCGATGAAATCCTTTCCAAACATAAAGAACATAACCTGATATGACCTGTGGAGTTAAAATATGGATGTGAAAAAATGAAGAATTTTTTGATTCTCTATTATAGTCGGACTGGGAATACTGAGAAGATGGCTAAAGCTGTTGAAGAAGGTGTAAAAATGGTTGATGGAGTCGAAGTTGACTTAATGTATCATGTTGCCCTTGAGGATCTGGTTGAGTATGATGCAATAGTGGTTGGCGTCCCCACCTATCACCACGATATGACTGTTGGTATAAAAAAACTGTTCGAAGATGTTGCGGTGAAAAACATTAACTTGAAAGATAAAGTTGGAGGAGCATTTGGGTCATACGGGTGGAGCGGTGAAGCGCCTAAATTGATTCTAGAAATTATGAAGAATAGATTCGAAATGAGTATCATAGAGGCGCCACTTCACATCAGATATGTGCCTGATTCAGCTGGATTGGACAAGTGCAGAGAATTTGGAAAGAGAATTGCTGAAATAACAAGTGAGAAAGAATAGAAATATAAGTTAGCGCATATAACATGGTTATAATGTCCTCTCACATTAGATCCGATCAAATTCTTGACTGTGTCGGACTCTATTGTCCAGAGCCAGTCTTTAGGACCCGTATTAAACTTGATACGATGGATATCGGAGAACTTTTAGAAGTAATTTCTGATGATCCGGCGTCTGAGGAAGACATCAAAAGCCTCATTAAACGAATAGGACATGAACTCCTGACTATTAAAAAGGAAGGCACCACCCTTCGCTTTTTAATTAGAAAAACGAAATGAGAGGTGAAATTAATGAGTAATAAGAAAAACATATTATACGTTCAGACAAGCGACATGCCTGAAAGACAGTATTCGCCTTTAGTGTTAGCACAGACCGCAAAGGCCATGGACATCGACGCAACAGTATATTATCTCGGCCTAGGCTTGAAGATATTACTTCCTGGAGAAGCGGAAAAAATAAAATTAGGGAACTTTCCAAGTGTGAAAGAGATAATTGATCAGACCCTCAAGATGGGTATCGAGATATTAGTTTGTGAAGCATCAAAACAGATGCTGGGTTGGCAGAATATCAAATTGATCCCGGGAGTGAAGATCGTTGGTGCGGCAACCTTGAATGACCTCGCGTTAGACGCGGACACAACAATGTGGTTTTAATCTCCTAAAACGGAAAATGTGTGTAAGATGAGAAGAATATATCTTGATCACACTGCAGGAAAGCCTATTGATGAACGCGTTCTAAAGGATATGATTCCCTATTTCAGTCAAGACTATGGGAACCCCTCATCTCCCCATTACTTCGGTAACAAAGCGCGAACAGCAATCGATGAATCCCGGACATCTATCGCAAAATTAATTGGGGCTGAGAAGAAAGAGGAAATTATTTTCACTTCAGGTGGAACTGAGAGTAACAACTTAGCCATTAAGGGTTTTGCATACAGAAACCATGTCAAGGGAAATCACATCATTACCAGTTCAATTGAGCACATGTCTGTCATAAACACGTGTAAACACCTCAGCAAACAAGGATTTCAAATTATATATCTACCTGTTGATGAATTCGGAATCGTAGACCTTCAATCTTTAGAAAAGGAGATGACTGAGAAGACGATTCTAGTTTCTGTCATGTATGCAAACGGTGAAATTGGCACAATCGAACCGATACAAAAAATTGGAGATCTTGTCCACAGTAAAGGCGCCCTTTTTCATGTAGACGCAGTAGCTGCTGCAGGTCAGATACCGATAGACGTTCAGAAAGAAGAGATTGACTTACTCTCACTCTCCTCTAATGATCTGTATGGTCCAAGAGGAGTCGGTGCGCTTTACATTAAAACTGGGACACGCATCCAACCAATCATGCAAGGTGGTGGACAAGAACGTGGATTACGGTCAGGAACTGAGAACCTGCCGGGAATAGTCGGAATGGGAAAAGCCGCAAAAATCGCTAAAGCTGAAATGACTGATGAAGCTGAAAGACTAACAAGATTAAGAGATACCTTCGTTAAAGGTGTTATAGATCTGATTCCAGAATCGTTCTTGAATGGACATCCCACTCTGCGGTTACCTAATACTGTAAATGTTAGGTTTAACTATATTGAGGGAGAATCACTGATTCTTAGTTTAGATATGGACAGCGTGGTGTGTTCTTCTGGTTCAGCTTGCACATCAAAGACTTTAGAACCTACCCATGTACTTTTAGCCTTAGGTTTAAAACATGAGGAAGCCCATGGTTCTTTACTCTTTACATTTGGAAAACAGAATACAAACGAAGACGTAAAATATGTGTTAGACATATTACCTAATATAGTAAAAAGATTGCGACAAATGTCACCTTTAATACCTAAGGAGTTGATTGAGTAATGTACAGTGAGAAAGTCATGGACCACTTCAGAAACCCGCGTAACATGGGTGAGATTCCGGATGCAGACGGTATTGGATCGGTGGGTAATCCCACTTGTGGAGATTTAATGAACATTTACATAAAAGTAAAGGATAACGTACTTATTGATGTCAAATTTAAAACGTTCGGCTGCGGAGCTGCCATTGCAACGAGCAGCATGACCACGGAGTTGGCAAAGGGTAAAACCCTTGATGAGGCCATGAAAATAACAAGAGGTGACGTAGCGGAAAGTCTCAATGGATTACCCAAGATAAAGATGCACTGTTCAAATTTAGCCGCTGATGGATTACATGCAGCTATCAAGGACTATTTAAAAAAGAAGGAGGAATAAAAACTGAAAGTCATAAAATGTAAACCATGCGATGTAAACGATTCTGAGGAAAAATGTGTCTTCGCAACATATAAAAGAGTCATCAATGGTGAGGAACAATTCTTCTGCTGTGAAGAACACGCAGACGAATTTGAAAGAACTCTGAAAGAGAAACAGTGATACTTCGAATTCCAGTTACCATTCCCCAGTGAGTAGATCGACGTTCGAAGTCAGGTATCATATCTTTTTTTCGTTCTGACAGATTCGGAAAGTGTCTTCTTTCCTAATATCGCTCCAAGTCAAGATGTCTACTTCGAATCCGTTGCCATGATCCTTGCTCTAATCCTTATAGGAAGCTACTTAAGGAAATTGCATGGGTTAGAGCTCGGAGACTGTACTGATCATTATGGAATCCCCGAGGGTCTGGCTACTAGAAGTGGAAACGGGTGCTTAGCTGGATATATCGTGAAACACCGTTATTTCAGAAAAGACCCTATTGATCTTCGAGTTGAACAAGACTATGAAATTGGACGACCTTCATTACTCCGTTTAAAAGCGGAAAGTGTGGATGGAAAAATTGAACTATATGTTTGTGGAAAATTCGTGATTGTTGCTCAGGGTGTATTCGTTTAAATACAATTCACATGCTCGTAAACAGAAATAGGGGTGACTTAACATACTCCTGGTTCGCTTACGTAGGATGGATTTCCATTTTCAGAACAAATTCGCTTTAATTAAATAAAGAATCGTTAAGTGTAGAGGATAATACGCATAAAAGAAATATTTCCTCCAAGTTGGATATATGATCTTTTCATCATCGTTCCCCAATCTTATTATCCATTTTGTAAAATACCCATCCATGTGGAGAAGGATTAGTGGGAGAGCAAATAGTGCGTATATTTGGGGTTCCCATAGTAATATAGATATGAAATTGAGCATGATCAGAGATAATATGCCGTACTTTTTACTTTCCTTAAGAAAACCTGTGAAGGTTATCATTATGAACCCATATACGCCAAAATCAATGTTCAAAAATAAAGAAGCCACAAAGGGAATTATAATCAATAAAGGTCTGTGAAGGATTATGACTCCAATTGCTAATGTGAAGAAGATGTTTAACCGATATTCCACCAAATTGAAAGGAGTATACCCTAAAGCAAGAGAAAAAGGTACATGAGAAATGAGGGCGAAGAGGAAGAGTCTTATGAGGTAACTTCTGACATTTCTAGTACTTTCCACACCCAAGACTAAGAGATAACTAAAGATTGGGAATGATAATCTTCCTATAATGCGGAGAATTGTAAGTTCGGGATATAAGATCGCGCCTATATGGTCTATTGTCATCGTTACTATTGCTATCCACTTCAGAATTTCTCTTCCCGTATCAAAACGTTTTTGCAGATATTTATCCCTTCATCCTAATAGTTTCTAATATATGCCTCATTTAATAAGGTGTTTTGAGCTATAACTTTGGTCTTAGTTAATACAGTGAAGACTTGTTCAATAGAAAACTATAACTTTGTGAGTAGATGTGGAATAAATTGGAGTGCACATGGGTTGTATAGATAATAGAAAGATGGAGGGAATATCACCCCCGTAAGTATCACGTCCATTAAAATACTATAGACCTGAAAATAATGAACTAGTGTCTGCTCCTATGTTCTCTTATAGGTTTTCGGTGGATTTGCAAATTGATTCTTTGAATTGGAACGATAAGACACGATCATCTGTGCGTCTTTCAATCTTCCAGTCAAAATTCCGACAACTTTATCATCCTTACGTATTATCTCATCCTTGACGAGTTGTTTAATCGCTGCCACACAGGCGGCTGAGGCTTGTTCGCAGTCGAATCCATTACTGCCAACGATTGCTACACCGTCTTCCATCTCTTTATCCGTGACTTGAGTTGAGATGCCGTCTGTGAAATCCAGACTTCTCAATCCCTTCTTTATATTTACTGGTCTTCCTATCTGTATGGCTGTCGCGCTTGTCTTCGGTTTTATCCTTTCCTTATCTAAATATTCATAATAACTATGAATCAGTTTGTCATTGACTTCACCACCATTCCACCTTAACGGTTTATCTCTGTATAACCCATTATACATTTTGAAGAATGTATTTGCTCCTGCAGCGTCAACAGAGACGAAACGAGGAATCTTCTTTATCCATCCCCACTTGTATAGTTCCATTATGGCTTTTCCAAATGCTGAACAGTTACCCATGTTACCCCGTGGAAATACGATCCAGTCTGGTGGTTCCCAGTCGAAATATTCAAGTATTCGATAAATAATCGTCTTTTGACCCTCCAACCTGAACGGATTCACCGAGTTCATTATGTATGCTCCATGTGCTCCTTTTTCCAAAACGACTTGTAACGCATCATCGAAGTTTCCTTCCACTTGAAAAATGTCTGCACTGAATTGGAATGCTTGACTGAGCTTTCCTGGAGCTATTTTTCCCTTTGGAACGTAAATAGTTGCTTTTATTCCTTCGTTCGCAGCATACATGGCTAATGATGCTGATGTGTTACCTGTGGATGCGCATATTGCTTCTTTTACCCCAAGCATCTTAGCATGTGTTAAGCCGGTTGAAATTCCATTGTCCTTAAATGAACCACTTGGATTCAACCCTTCAGGCTGAAAGAAAACGTTCCCTGGGGGCATATCAACATATTTTGCGACTTTTATCATCTCATAAGGCCGCGTTCTCCCTTCAGCACCATCGAAAGAAACGAAGACTTTACAGTATTCATCGTAATCTTCTGAATCTTCATTGATAAAATTGATCAGCTCTCTGAAACGCCACACACCGCTTTCATTGAAAATATTTCCTCGTGGATTTCGTCTATCATAGAAGATCTCACACAGTTTTTTAGAAAAATTACCCTCATATTTAATATCAAGGAGATTACCACAATCACACTGAGTCCTCATCTCATTGATATTGTATCTTTTACTGCAACTTGGAATTATACATTGCATACGCGCTTTAACTTTCATGTAAATCTCATCCTGCGACTTTATTTAGGCTTAGATGTGTAAGCGTATATATTTCTTATTTCCTATACGCGTACTATATGAAATTTATTAAAAGGATGAAGAGCATAAAGTATAGTTGAGGCAACATGGAAACAATCATCATTGAAGTCTCCATCTCTGCGCCACTGGATCTGGTCTGGTTAGCTTGGGTTGAATCTAAACGTGTAGCAACTTGGTTCGCTCCAGAAGCTAACGTTGAACCACGGATTGGTGGTGCTTTTGAACTTTTCTTCGACCCATCAAATCACGAACATGAATCTACAAGGGGATGCGTCTTCACATCGATAGATTACAAGAAAAAACTTGTCTTCACTTGGAAGGGCCCGAATCAGTTTGAAAAACTTATGAATGGTCCCTCCTCCTTGACATCAGTTGAGGTAATCTTCAGAGAGACGAATGGCACTACTCATCTTAAGGTCAACCATAGAGGGTGGGGTGATGGTGAAGAGTGGGTGATGGCTCAAAAATGGCATCTAAGGGCTTGGGAAGAAGTTCTTGAGGTGCTTAAATCTGCTCTAGAATCCGGTGAAGGCATCTTGTGGTGTTTACCCAAAGATAATAATGGTTGACGCTCGTACAGATCTTGTGATAAGGGGATGTAAGATCACTACATCTTTTATTCCATAATCTTAGTCTAATGTTATTATCATGCTCTCAATAACAAGTTTTAACAGGTTGAGTAAGCTTCCCGCGGAATTCTCTGCCTTTTATCTAGTGATCTCCTTATTCAAGGAATAGTCTGCTTGTGGAATACCCTTTTTTGAAATGCGGAAAGAGTTAAGAATTGTTCTCATCACTAAAAGGTTACTAATCTATATTTTATTATAAAGTGGATTCTGCTGTTTCACATCTTCTATGCTTCTCTGGTTAATCCTCAAATCTCTGATGGTTACTTTTTTGTTTCACTTCGAGGGAGGTGGCCTAAGACGCGTAATATATCGATCAATTTACTATCTCTCCATCGTACCATCTCATCGAATGATTTCCCCTTTAACAGACTGTATTCCTCATATCCTTTCGCTACGAGTCCTGACATTCGTTGGTGACGCATTAAATGTGAAGGAGTATTAAAATAATCTTGGAGATACTTTCCGTAAATTGCCCATCGAATTCCTGGACCTGTCGATAACGCTCTGTCAACATCTTCTACATTTGCTATACCGCTGTTTACGATGTCATTAGCCTGTTGCATAATCCCTCTTTGCAACCTATTGGCTAGGTATCCTGAAACCTCTTTTCGTACCACGATCGGGACCTTACCAAGTCTCTTCATAAGTAGAAATGTCTGTCTCACAGTGGTCTCCGATGTACATTCTCCAGGAACTATCTCAACTAGTGGTATGAGGTGAGGAGGATTAAAGGGATGAGCAACAATACATCTCTCGGGTTTCTTAGTCACTTTTTGAATGATACTCATTAAAAGACCAGAGGAGCTGCTGGCTAAAATCACTTCTTCGGGTGCAGCTTTGTCCATTTCCCTAAAAATTTTCTTTTTCACATCATAGTTTTCCAAGGTTGACTCAACTACATAATCAGCATCAGATACAGCTTTGGATATGTCCGATTTGGCTTTTACTCTATTATATGCTTCTTTCGCGTCTCGTTCCTCTATCAGCTTTTTCTCCACACAGAGGTTTAACGCTGCTTTTATTCTAAGGAACGCGCTCTTGATTGATTCCTCATTGATATCGTGGATGTACACTGGATATCCTTTCATTGCAAATAAGATCGCCCAGCTATGACCGATGATACCCGCCCCAATACATGCGATTTTTTTGATCTTACGTTCTTTAAGCATATATCTATTCCTAAATATTATTGAGAAGTCGGTATTAATAACATCTTCTGCAGTAGAAATGTTTTCAAAACACGCCTTATCAATACTAAGAGAAAATATAAAAAAATAGGGTAATGGGCGTGTAACAGGTTTCACGTCTATGGTCTGTATTTTATGTCGAGTATTTGTCGTGCTTCTTTCGGGGTTGCGATATCTCGTCCGAGTTCTTTTGCGATTGCAACGACTTTTGTTACTACTTGTGCTGGGTTTTTAGCGATTTCGTCTTTATGAGGGTAAAGGTAGAAGATATCTTCAATTCCTACTCTGACTTGGTCGCATCCGAGTAGTATTCCCATTACGGTGATGGGAAGCCAGTTGCGGCCTTCGGGATGGATTCCAAGTGTGTATTCTGATCCTTTTAGGGCTTCTTTTACAAGGTTCATTTCGTAGATGACACCGAGATGTGACCAGGGGTCACAGAAGTATCTTTCGTCTCCATGTTTTCCCATTTGAAGTTGGATTATGTAGGGTTCGCTGCATAGGCCTTTGTCGAGGAAGTTTCGTTTTACCCACATGAGGTGGTCAATGTGGAGGTTCCATATTGGTTTGATGTCGTGGGATTCCATGTATTTTACACCGGCTGTGATGGCATCTACTGAGTGGGGTCCTCCCCTTTTATTCCATGTCATGATAACGGAGCCTTGGATGTATTTGGGGCCGTTTCCTCTTTCGATGAGTTCTTTGTGGTAGGTGACGTAGTCGGCTTTTCGTTCTCCTGATGCGGTTTTTATGACTTCCCATCCATGGTTTAGTGTGAGGACGTCAACTTCTTCAAAGACTTTGTCGAAGACGTCGCCTTCGAGGTCGGCGTCGAGGGCGTGGTATGGACCGTTTTCGCAGGAGTCTTTGGTGGGGGAGTTAATGTGGGTGTGGACGGCTGCGGCTCCAGCTTTAGCGCAGTCGATCATGGCGTTGGCTTGTTCTTCGATGGTGGCGGGGGGCATGTTTTCGATGCCGAATCGGCGCCATAGGGCGCGGAAGAAGTGTCCTGGTGAGCTGCCTTCGACGATGAGTTTTTTGTCCATTGTGGGTATTTATGGCCAGTCTACAACGTGCTTGATATATTCCTCAATCCTTTCCTGTGTTGGTTTAAATTGATGCTTATACTTCTTTTCCATTTTTATCAAGATACTTTAAGGAA
Organism: Candidatus Bathyarchaeota archaeon; assembly: GCA_030617005.1. GTDB lineage: Archaea > Thermoproteota > Bathyarchaeia > RBG-16-48-13 > JAUWWH01. Next base: position 8,969 of record JAUWWH010000014.1, read on the forward strand.
ACTATTGAATAAAAAATTTTGCATTAATAGAGTTTAGTACACATTTTTTCTTCTTGTTGAAAAGAGGTGATTTCAATCCTAATTAAACAGAATACTTCCTGATAATACTTTTAAAATGGTTAATTTTAGAATAAACCTAAGAATATATCATTTCTCGTCTTCTACAATTATAAAACAGTTATACCAACCTATCTTTCAATATTTTTTTTGTTTACCCACGTATTTAAGCGTATTTAAATGTGTAAGGTACAAAAAGGGTAATGGTTTATGCAGGTTTACTTGGAATCATCCATATGTTTCTTCCTCAGCTTGGTGAGGGAGATCTTCCGCTTAGTTTCCAAAGAATGAGATCTACCGTATATTATGTGTTTTTCTCCCTTCTTAGCTTCAAATAGTTTTCTTTCGAGTTTCCAAACATGGTAGAACATTAATTCATTACTAGAGAAGTATGAATTAAGACGTTTTGACTACTGATCAATAATTGAGCATTTTCCTCTATTTATATATCGATTCAATAAGATTCTAATATGACACTTGAGTTTAGAGGTTTTTTAGAGAGATAGAGATGAAGATCTTAGCTTTA
>JAUWWH010000222.1 GCA_030617005.1 Candidatus Bathyarchaeota archaeon
CCGTTTTTGATAACATTCTCTACAATAGACCGGTCTTCCCTGTGTAGGTTCGAATGGTACTTCACTCTCTTTTCCACATTCAGCGCAGGTCGCTTTATGCATAGTTCTTGGCCGGCCACTGTCTCTATAACCCATTTTTTTCCCTTCCTTATTATTAATTATTTATCAGTTCTTAAAAAGATTGAACAAAAGTCATAATGGGTAAGTTCTAATTAAACTTATGTTTTTTTCGAAGCGATATTTATGAATTGAGGTTTCAAAGTTATCCATCTAACTGGACGAAAATGCATGTGTGGATACATTTCTAGAATGCGGACGAAAGGATCTCTTAGCACTTGAGGTATATGTAACTTATAACATCGTTAAAACGTCATACGTAAGCAATACCCCGCGTTACATCTACAGATTATGAAATTACGCTCTAAAAACGTTATATGTGAAAGAATCTGGGTTCTTTGATCAAAAATAAGTGAACCTTTTCGTTTCCTTATAAATAAACACGGTTTTAAGAGAAATTGAGGCCTTACATGACACTCTAAAAATGGATAACGAAATTTTCGTTAAACGTTCATCATAAAAAACATATCATTAAAAAAACATCTAGTAGAAGGTACACAAGTTCCTGTAAAGGGTTAATGTCCATTTCATAGTTTCAGTTTTGTCAGTAATATTCCCCGAACAGTCTATCATGCAACAATCTATTTGAAGAAAATTCTGTATCATAAAATGAATGAAAAAAAATGTGAAGTAAAGTGAGTAATAATTCTTAATACTATGTTAGCTTCGCTGGATTTCGAAGTGGAATGCGTCGATATTTATATTTGGGATACCCAATCATCATAGCACCGAAACATTTGTGTCCATCTGGAAGCCCGATAGCTTTCATCATCGGTGGCCAGAGATTAGCAGCTCCAGTAAAATAACCAGCCCAACATGCACCTAAACCAGAACCATAAGCAATTAACTCAAGATAAGTCAAGGCTATAGTACAAGAAGAGGAGGATGACCCATGATCTTTTGATCCATGAGCAATGACAACATGTGGTGCACCACGACAAATTCTATCAATCCCAGAATCCCAGGCTGTCACTAACCGTTTAAGACCAAGATTTGTAGCATACTTTGATTGTTTATCCATCGTATTCCGCATCCAATCCACCACTATCCCAGCTAAACGCTGTACTTCTTCTGGATCATAAATAATGCGCCATTGGACAGTTTGACTATTGCCTCCTGTGGGTGCAGCGGAAGCAATATTAATCATGTGGGTGAGGAGTTTACGATCTACAGTTTTATCAGTATATGTTCTGATTGATCTACGAGATAGTAATAAATGTTCTACTTGCTCTGAACGAGGTAATAATTCTCGTTGGATAAGTTCGCAGTTCTCAGGAGTCATATTCTTGTGTGATAAGGCTCCTGTTGGACAAATCGCTACACAATGTCCACAATTAATACAGATCTCCTCAGCATTCTTTGAGGGAAGAGGAACCTGATCATCATCTTCTAAAACGATGATTTGAGCAGGACAGTTTTCAACACAAAGACGATCACGATTACATTTCTCTACATCAACAGTAAATAGACTCATGAAATAACCTCAACAGATATACAATAAGTTCAGACATAAAAATTCATCGAAAATTTCAAATAGACTTTTCAGAGGAAGAAGCTGAGTAATTGGATAAGTTCTTCTTACAAAAGATATGTTTCAGGCTAAAGAATCTGACTTGAGTTGATCTACAAGTTCTCAACGAGTATTCTAGCTTCCAATTGCCACTTCTTCAACGTCCCTGCGGAAGACGTAATTTTTATAGAGAGATCATCGACATCACAGTAAATTAGATCCTGTACTGAAGTGACACCTACTTCTTTTAATTCCAGAGCGATCTTATTCCCAATACCCTTAATTTCTGTAAGAGGAATCACGATACAATGCCTCCTAAGCAGTTGAACATTGGAAGCATGTAATGTTCCTCTTCTCTTATCAATGGGTAAGTTAAGCATCCTTGCTTTGTGGAGGGTTAATCCAGCCTCACGAATCTCCTTGATACTGAAACCTCTTCCGTTACGCCAGCGACGTGTCCCCATTGATCTTGAGACTCGTGCTCCTATTTTTTCTCGCAGCATCTTAGTTTCTCCTATTTCAGTCTCTTAAAGCATAGTAATTCGACTATGCATCCTGGAACATCCATGTATACAGTTCCTTCTTCAGGGGCTAATCTGTCGATTTGTAAAATTTTTATACCACGTTTTCGACACTTCTCAATCTCAACATCTAATGGTTCTTTTGAAAGTACAGAGATATGGTGAATTCCCTCACCATGTTCGTTCAAGAATTCTTCAAAGACGGTATTTCCTTCTACAGTTTGAAGTAGTTCTAATGTTAGTGAACCTATTTTTGCAAAAGCTATCTTTGCTTTATATTTCATCGGTTCCCCATGAAGCGATCCAGAATGTTCCATGGTACTAATTTTAAATGGAATATCTAATTTTTCAGTAAAATATTTTACTCTTTTCTCGATGTCTCGTACAACAATACCGAGGTGATGAATTTCTTTGAGCATCGGCTCTTCAGAGGTATTATTATTGGTTTGCGATTCCTTTTCAGACAATAGTTTTCTCAGCTCTAAAAATTTGTTTTTCGTTCATGGTGAGAAATTTTATCGGTATACATCATTATATTTTTAGGATCTGTTAAGTCATTTTCTGTTCTCAATTTTATAATTGAAATTCTTCCCCATCTCTCAATAGTACAACTTTAATGTTTGAGTCAGCTTCAACTTTCTCTTTAAAATCTTCACGTTTTGTATTCCAACAATGCATAGGTATCACAGTTTTTGGGTTAATCACGACAGCAGTTTCAGCTGCCTCAACATTGTCCATGATATATGTATCTCCAGTAGGTAGTAAAGCCACATCTATATGTCCAAGTTGTCGCATTTCAGGGATAA
>JAUWWH010000123.1 GCA_030617005.1 Candidatus Bathyarchaeota archaeon
CCTTTATTTAAAGAATGAACATTATTTAGCATTATATTAATAAAAATATATGATTAACAAAGGCAGAAAACACTGATAAGTAATTGCTAAGTTAAGACTTTAAACTTAATCGATATTCCACCTTAAAAAAAACCACAAAAAATAATTACAGCCGGTATATGACAAACTTCTATCCTTTAATGGATGATGTACTAACATTTTCTTCTATATTCCTATATTTTATACTCCGATCCGATTTATCTCCTGCTTAACGGTTTATTTTTTCATGATAAAGAATTGAAAAGTTATCCCAAGTTTATAGCTTCTAGAATTTATAGCAAGAATTATTTTTCATCATTATGTATAACATACACGAGAGCTAATAGTGACTAGCTATCTGCCTATTTTTTAAATGAAACTTAAATTTTTATAAATCTTTATACCCCTTTTCTGATTGTGAACAAGATATGGTAGAAAAACCATTCAAATATGTGGAAACACTAAATACTGTCCACATACCAATGGATCCAAAGCGGATAGACGATCATTACGGTCATTATATACGTCCAAACATCCCTACTATGGATAAGAAGGTCAATTTGAAGCATAACCATTTTTACCTAACTATCTCCAGAGTTAAGATTAATTTACTGAATTCTTTTCCGATCTATTGAGAAAATGAGCATACAATGACAAAATATTCAAAAAAGAGATCGTATATGCCTCTTAATATGAAAAGTAACTTCTCAACGATGATTCTTTGATCTATTAACCTTTCGTTTCTTGATCTTCTTGCTTTCCATATTTTTTTTATGATCTCTACCCATGAATATCACCTTACAAGGAATTTAAACTCCCATTTCTTTAACCATTCTTACTTATATATGCTTTGGTAAAAAATTGAAGAGAATTACGATAAATACTAATTTTATTTTCGAAAAGTATCTTTCAAAAAAATGACGTGACCAAAGCTAGATAAATCATATCGCATAAAAGAGTTATGAGCATTACCATTTATCTTTTAAAGATGTGTCATCTTCTTTTTTAATAAACATTATGTGAAAGTGACAAAAATTATCTAGAGGGATTAAAGATGATTGATGAATCCAGCCTTGAAACGGTTCTTGAATCTCTCATAGAGATTGATACAAGTAATCCTCCAGGGAGAAATTATGGTAAAATCATCAAGCTCATTGAGAGACAACTGTCATCCACAAGATGTAAAGTTGAACTAGTTGAGACTCCCAAGAAGAGGGTTAAAGAGTTAGTTTCAGAAGCTCGGGGGATATCGGGTTAAAGAGTAAACTTAGTAGCAACTTTAGAAAGAGGGAAAGGTAAGACAATGATATTGAATGCCCACGCAGATGTCGTTCCAGTTGGAGAAGGTTGGACATATCCACCTTTCAAGTTAACAAGGCGGGGTCGTGAATGGTATGGCAGAGATGTGGCTGATGATAAGGGTCCATTAGCTTCACTCATTCTAGTCTTTAATGAACTTGCTAAAAACTCGGATTGGCAAGGTAAGATTATCTTAGCTTCCACCATCGACGAGGAGATCGGAGGTCATACAGGGCTTTCTTATCTGTTAGATGTTGAATTGTTAAAGGGAGATTATTGTATTGTTGGTGATGGAGTGATTGAAAACATAACAAATGCGGTTAATGACTGTTTGAGATTCAGAGTTACGATTAAGGGACGGTCTATCCATTCTAGTATGAATTGGCTTGACATAAACGCTATTGAGAAAGCCACTAAACTCATCAAGAGATTGGCTAAGTATAATGCTGCCCTTCATAGACTTAAATCTAAAATCCCTGCAAATCCACAAACCGATGTTAATTGGCTCACGCCTAGTATAACTGTAGGTGTAATAATGGGTGGGACTAAGGTCAATATTGTTCCGAATACATGTGTCTTGGAGATTGATCGACGACTGATTCCTGAAGAAAATAAATCTGAAGCAGTAGATAGTTTCACAAATATCTTAGAAGAATTAAGTAGACTAGATGTAGATTTAAAGTATGATATTGAGATTGGTGGGTTTCACGATTCCTTCCTCACGTCGATGGAAAATGAAGTTGTGACCACTCTTACCCAAACTTACAAAGATGTATTAGCGCGAAAAGGCCACATTTATGGTAGCCTTGGTTGTTTAGACGCTGCGCATGTTGCTAAACACAAAATTCCAGTTGTAGCTTTTGGTGCTTCAAGAGTAGAAAGTAATTATCATGGTGTCGATGAACGAGTTAGAATTGATGATTTATTAAATTTCGGGAAAATTATTGAAGTAACTGTTTTACGACTTTTAAAAACTAAGGAGGTAAATTGAATTGGATGAAGTTGATAGAAAGTTATTGGAATTATTACGCGAAAATTCAAGACTTACGTATACTAAGATGGCTTTGATCTTAGGGGTATCCGAGGGAACAATTAGACAGAGGATTCGAAAACTTCTCGCTTCAGGAGTAATTGTAAGATTTACAATTGAGACTACTACTGACTGTCCAGAAGCACTTGTTATGATATATACTTCACCTAATTTCTCCACATCCAAAGTGGCAAAGCAAATAATGAGGATTAGAGGGATTAAATGTATATCTGAGGTAGCCGGTCAATACGATATCTTTGTCATTGTTTCAGGTGTCGATATATCTTCAGTAAACGACTCTATTGATGACATCCGCAGTATCAGCGGTATCGAGAATACGTACACATTATTTGTTTTACGAAAATGGAGATAATATCCTAAATTATTTACAATAGTTCGTAATATTTTTACGAAAAGTATTTATAACTATGTTCTAATGTAGCTAAAAACGGAATATATAATTTAATTCATGAGGAGATACTTGATGGTTATTATCTTAGACTCAACCCTTAGGGAAGGGGAGCTTCATCCAGGAGTGTACTACACTAGTGATACTCGAGTAAAAATTGCGAGAGCTTTAGCAGACATTGGAACTCAAAGGATCGAGTTTCCCATAATTTATACTTCAAGGGGTGGAAAAATCGAAGATGTAAAAACTGCAGTTAATGAAATTCAAGAATGCTACACTAATGTAACTGCAATTCTTCACATGAGAGCTTTAACGGCAGATGTGGAACTTGCAAGGGTTTATGATGCAAAAGGATGCGCTATCTACATGGCTCCAACTGCTCTACATAGGAAAGGTAAGTTTCATGGAATTGAACAACAGAAAGTTATTGAAAACTTCGTTAATGTGTTAGAACTCATTAAGGATTACGGGTTCTCATATCGCAGGGCTACTGTAGAAGATGCCTCCAGATTTGACCTCTCTTCAATCAAGGATGGGGAAGATACTTTAGAATTCTTAGGTAAACTTTTAAGGTCAATTGAGGATGCTGGTGCAACGATTGTGAGTATACCTGACACTAGTGGAATCCTTTCCCAAAACCGATGTGTTCCTTTTATCAATATTGTAAAGAATTTAACAAATTTACCTTTGGCATGCCATTTTCATAACGATTATGGAAATGCTCTAGGTAATGCTCTACAAGCACTATCTATTCCACGTGTGCAAGAGATCAATGTTAGTATCCTTGGTTTGGGTGCGCGAAATGGGATTACTGATCATTACGAATTTGTCGCTAATGCTGAAGACCTTTACCATATTAATACCAGTGAAAGGCGAGATAAACTTCGATGGCTTTACGACACATTCGTTCAAGTGACAGGTATATCCATACCAAGGATTCATCCCTTAGCCTCTCAATGTTTTATGGAGAAAGCTGGTACGCATCAATCTCAGGTTGTTAAAAATCCGAGAGGATATATTCCTATTAGAAAATTTGAGCTTGATGCTGGTGGTGAAGTATACTTCGAAGCAGGACAGTATATGAGTAAACAAGTAATTGCCAAACTCTTCGAAGGTTATAACGTTAACGCCGAATTGATCGTAAAGGTTACAAACACCATAGCTGCTAGATCCTCTTTACAGAGGCGAGAAGTTTCTCCATGGGAAGTGAAGGAAATAATTGAAGCCAATAGTGGAATTAGTATGTCTATCGAAAGAATAAATAAAATTATTAAAGGTTCGGATTATGCTTACATGATGTTATCGCTTGTACCACAGTTCCCTGCTAATGAGCTTATCCAAGAAGTTGGAAGATGGAGAGAAGTTATAAGAATTGACGAAGTGTACGGTAATGTTGATATAATCCTCTTGAGTCGAATAAAAGACTTTGAAGGCGTCAACGTAGTAGAGAAAATAAGCAGTATGTTTAAGGAAACCCTCGTTAAGATTGTTGCATTACCCGTAGAATAACAAAATTTGACTCGTTTCAAAAAGATGGAAATTAAACATTTCCTTTTTTTTTATCCTTAGGAATAAAAATGGGAAATCATAAATAAATAATAAAACCTTGAGATAATAGCTTAATAGATCTAGGGGGCACTCAAATTCCGGATTATTGTAATCACTGGTACTCCAGGGGTTGGTAAGACAACCATTGCAAAAGCATTAGCAAACAAACTC
>JAUWWH010000239.1 GCA_030617005.1 Candidatus Bathyarchaeota archaeon
CAGGCGAGTAGTAGTAGGTCATGAGATTGAGCATCTCTATTGCTGATGTCACCGCTATTGTTGGAATTATAGGTGCCAGGAAGCTCGCAAGACCTTTCTTAGATACAAAGCCGAGAAGGATCACTATTAGGGGGGAGCCCAAAATCATCACGGGTGTCCATCGGGAGTTTAACAATACCACATAAACTATAGATCCTATGGCTACCATTACGACAACAACCATGACGAGTGTTTTCCACTCCCTTTTTAATCTCTCAAGCCATTTCAATCTCCAACCGATCACAGCTGTTATAGCTGTCAGAATAGTTACGGTCCACCAGTTTAACCAGCTTGGGATTTGAGGAGGTATCCTCGATATCTCTACCCTTACGGTTCTTGACTTAACTTCTGTTGGTTGGCTTGGTAAACTTTTTGCGTAGTTAAAGTAGATTCCGATGTCGAAAGAATCCATCGACATAGCCTTTAGCGTAAGAGTGAAGTTCCAGACTTGCCCTGGTTTAAAATCATTGATACGTCTCTCAGTAGGCATTTCTCTCAGGAACGGTCTGTACCATGTGCTTCTATTTTCGATATTTTCAAAGAAGTACGTAAGGTAGACATATACAGCAGAATAAGATCCAACATTTTCGACTTGACCGCTGAGAGTAAATGTTTCTCCAAGTTGAATTTTGGTTTGCGATACTTGAAAATCAGTGATGATTAACACAGGGTCCGTTGCATTAACTTGCACGATGGATAAGAAACCGATCTGCCCAAAGAACAAAAGTATAACTATGAGTAGTTTACCCCAGAATTTCATACTTTATCCCCACATAAACCATTAATATTTTGTACCTCACATTTAAATACGCGGATAAATAAAAAAAATGTTAGCGTGAATTTTTAATTGTTTTCAAGGTTAACTGCTAAACTATTCAAGTTTGATTATGATGATCATTATTATGAGATGTATCGCCATTTGTTGTATAAGGATCTAGCGTTTATCCCTTTTTTCAGTAAAGTTAGGGAGTTCATTGATTTGCGGGACGGTGCTAAGATTTTGGATGTTGGCTGCGGATTAGGATATTTTCTTAATTGGATTGCTAAAGACGGTGTTAGCGGGGTTGGCATTGACGTTGATTTTGTTGCGCTTAAGAAAGCACGTAACTTGTATCCCCATCTAATCTTTTATAATGAGTCAGCTGCTAGTCTACATTTTGGTGATGAATCTTTTGACTGCGTTATTCTGTTAAACGTGATAGAGCACATTGAATTGAAGATGCATAATGCGGTCTTGAAGGAAATTAGAAGAGTTTTAGCGGATGATGGAGTTTTCATCATCAGTACAATTGATAAGAACAGCTTGTATAAGCGATTATTCATTAATGATCCAACGCATGTAAAAGAGTACGGTTACGATGAGTTCTTATCTTTCGTCCAGAAATTCTTTGTAATCGCCTCTTTAAGCTACACGAACAATATTGGCAGGTTCTCCCATACGATTAATGATTTTATCTCTAAATTGTTGCCTTGTGACATTGTATTAAAATGTGTTAAGATAACTAATGTTGATTGAAGAATGAGAAAAGATGTGGTTACAGCGGGCTTAGTATTACTGCTGGTTGGAGGCGGAATCTTAGCCTATCTCAATATGATTAATACGGATCTGCCTTCATGTTGGGTGAGCACACTTAATTTGGGAGGCCTCATCACTATCATTATCGGATTAATACTCACGATGATTGGATTGATCAGCGGGATAGATCAAGGTGTCAGAAGCACTTAACAATTCTTTTGTACCACACACATTTAAATACTTAAAGACGCTAGGGTAAACAAAAAAAATAAGAGATGATTGATTTGACCATAAAAGATATGACTCTTCCTTCACAGGAAGAAGTTGATGATTTGAAGAAAAGGATTACTGAATTAGAGAAGGCTTTGGCTTCTGGGAAGAAGAGCGTTGCTAAAATGGAAGAGAGTTATCAAAAAAATTTAGCTGAAAGGCAAGAGATTTATCAGAAAGGCATTTCAGAATTGGCTGATGTTTATAAGAGAGGGATTAAGAACGTAATGGACGTTTGTACGAAAGAGATGAAGTCCTTAAGGGATATTTATAAGAAGATGGTAGAGGAACTAGTCGAAGAATTGGAAAAAATATTCCCTTAATTTTTCCACTAATAGAAAATGTGCCTAACCCCTTTTATTAATCACAAACGCTAATAAATATGCTTAATCTTTTTTGTACCGCAACCATTTAAATACGATGGGTAAACAAATGTACATCTATTAGTTAAGATCTAATTACTTGAGGTAATGAAACTTGAATGTAGCATCAAATGTAGTATTCATTGGAAGAAATCCGCCTATGAGCTATATATTATCCGTCTTAGCAGGCTTCTCCAGTTCAAAGGTGGAAGACGTTATTTTGAAGGCAAGGGGAAGGGCAATAACTACCGCAGTTGATGTCGCAGAGATCACTAGGCACAGATTCATGAAGGAGCTGAGTGTTAGCAAAATTATCATCGGCACTGAAGAATTACCGCGAGACGGAGGAGGAACCAGAGCGGTTTCAATTATAGAGATTACATTAAATCGCACTCTTCCAAATGAGAAGGGTGGAAACGTGGAAAAGAAACCTGTTTCTGAATAAGCAGTAGGATTGGAACTGCATCACCTTGCATGATGCATGATAAACCGATCTGAACAAAGAACAAAAGTAAACCTATTAATAGTTTAACCAAGAATTTCATACTTTATCCCCACATAAACCGTTAAGGCTTGTTTGTACCGTCCACATTTAAATACGCCCGGGTAAACAAAAA
>JAUWWH010000254.1 GCA_030617005.1 Candidatus Bathyarchaeota archaeon
AAAGAAAAAATTTACAAAAAATTAGACTTCATTAGAGTCTTTATGCGTCCAAAAGGAAAAAAAACAGACTATGAGAAGCCTATGATAGTAAAGAACAGTGCATCAGTTCTCGACGTATGCAATAAAGTTCATCGAGAGATGAAATATGCACTGCGTTATACTCAGATATGGGGAAAAAGCGTAAAATTTAACGGGCAAAAAGTGGGAGTAACCCACCATTTAATGGATGAAGACGTTATAACATTCGTCACAAAATAAAGACTTATAGACTTGTAATATTTGAAAAATCAGCTTTACACGAATTATTAGGTAAACAACCCACTCTCACAGTCTGTAAAGAATGTCTCAATTATATTTTTTCTCGAATCTAAATAAAAACGATGGAAGATGTATTCTCGAGCATATGCATTGGTAGCCCTGAGGAGATTTGACCTTAAATTTGAAAATACCATTCCTCGAGCGCGCACTTGATTTTCTATTCAAAAGTTTTTCAAATTATAATTAATGATGTATTATGAGAATAGTTGTCTATGTTAGAATTTTTAATTTGAGAAAAAGGTTTAAACATGTATTTTTAAAATCTATATCTATGTTTTTTTTCTGTCGAAGAATATGTTCTTACCTTTTATGGATAGAGGAATGCCTAATATTGTACCCTCAATAATTCCCATTTCTTCAGCAGCTACACCGACACTATACATTATACGATTGTCTATGTTTAATATACTGGCTATTTTCACAGCTGAACCAATAGCTATACCTAAATCAATCAATTTGAGTGATTTCCATTCCTCTCCTTCAATTTTCACTCCTATTAAAACGACAACGTCAGCAATTCTCAAATTTTGTGAATCTCTAATGAAAAAGTCTGGACCTTTCTCTTTTCCTATCTTCTCTAATTCATCGGCAATTCTTTTTTTTTCTTTTCCAGTTATGATCATCGTTGTGATGTTATCTATTCCTCCTGCTTTTGGAGCTGTTCTTGCAGCTGTAATCATCAACTTTGCTACATTTAATACTGCTTCTCTTTCAGCTTGATTTGAATCAATAATCATGAAAAAACACCACATGAGAAATGAAATGGTCAACTTATAAAATTTTTTACAATTGACAAAAGAGTGTAAAAGAAGGATAAAAATACAAGAATATGTTCTGAATCATCCAAAGCTTTGGATGTTGAAGTTACTCTGAGTAAAGAATGCATCTTAATTTATGATAACTCCGTCTAATTGCTGCATTGCCGCAGCCATCGAAAATGTACAAGAATTACTGAAGAATGATATGGAACTAGTAAGGAACACTGTAGAGACGGGGAGATTTCTGGGAGAAAAACTGTTTAATCTGAAGGAAAAATACGAGGAAGTTGGCAATGTGACAGGAAAAGGCATGGTTTACGGGTTGGAGATTGTAAAGGATAGGAAAACTAAGGAACCCTACGCTGACTTTGCTTTTAAAACGGTACTCCAAGCATACCACAGAGAAGTCTTGCTGTTCGCTCCAATAGGTGCTGGAGGTAACATAATAAAAATTAATCCACTGCTAATCATGGAGAAGGACGCCGCTGAGGAACTAGCTTACGTTATAGACGAATCTATTAAAGCTGCATTAAAGAAGATCTAATAAGGATCATTAAAAGAGCACTATTGCTACACTATTCCTCTCTTCTTTTTCAGCAAAAAAGGCACTTCTTTACAACCTTAGCTGTCCTAGATTATAAACCCTTATTTCATGGGGATTGTCTTTTAGTTCCAAATGATCACTACGAGACTCTCGTGGATTTGTCGACTAATATTGTTGCATCTCTCTTCAATAATGTTCACCTATTAGCCCACACAGTAGAGGAAGGGTTAAATGCGGAAGGATCTTTCATCACCGTCAATAATTGCATCAGCCAGAGTGTACCACAGTTACATATTCATGTCATACCTCGTCAAAGGAAAGATTATCTGAGAGGGTTCTTTTAGCCACGTCACCACTATAAAGATAAATCTACTGTTTTAAGGATACAAAGCATTATTCAATCTATCATTGAACAGCTCCAAACTCAAAAATATTAATTACAAAATTCCAACTAACGCACGTTGAAGACTCTGAAAAGCAACGAAAGATGGCATAAGTCAACTGAAATCATCGACAATTTTCCACAAGCCACCAGCTAGTTCAAGATGAAACCTTAAACATTGATGCATTGATGAAAAATATAAATAAAAGAATGCTCAAGTCTACGATTGATTTGTAGATTCATGAAAAAACAAGGATTTAAACATAATTCACATATTTTGTCAGTATCACTGGTTATGTTATAGGTGTTTGGGATGGTACAACGGTCTTGGCTTAGACTTCCCAATGTGTTCGACAGGGATTTGAAGTTCTTACTCTGCTCTATGTCAGTAAGGCGTATATCAATGGGCTTCCTTGGGGTGGTTCGAGCTATCTACTTTGCTATGCTTGGCTTCAGCCCCATCGAGATCGGTCTTCTCCTCTCCCTTGCTACCTTTGTAAGTGCTATTCATCACATAACCTTCGGGATGCTCTCGGACAGGTTGGGTCGTAAACCTTTCTTGATTCTTGGTGGCATCTTCGC
>JAUWWH010000012.1 GCA_030617005.1 Candidatus Bathyarchaeota archaeon
GTGGATGAATCGCTTAACTTTTATGAAATAATCTTAGTGGAATCAGTAGGTACTATATTGGATGATGTGGATAATCTATTTACTGGTGAATGGAATAAGGAGAGATTCGAAGAGAATCTATGGGGGATCGTACCCCCTATGTTTTTTATTCTCTTATTCGTGGCGTTTTACTGCTTTATGCGATCTGGGCTTTCATGTGGGGGAAGATCATCATATAGAGGAAGAGAAATTTAAAAACATAAAGAATAGGAATAGAGAATGAAAAAATTAATCATCATTGGGTTGATTTGTCTTATCTTTTTATTGAATAGTGTTAGTGCTGTTGAATATGAAAAGGATATAGAGAGCTATCATCTGGAAAACATTTATTCAGAAATTTACACTGACTGTATATCCTGTGTAGAGGGCAATCCTGATTTACTGGCAGATAACGATACAATCTTTGCATACTCTTTTTTAAAACATAAAGTTAAATGTCAGAATTATCAGGATTATATGCTCAATAGGGCGTTAGGAGATCTCTGGCAACATAGAGCATATACTACTGGGCAATGTATAAATCTAGCGGATCAAATTCTAAAAGATTCTGAGACTGATTATTGGGGATTGGATTTTCTTCAAGATGTAAACGTGAAAGCGGATAGGCTGGGTATTTTTGGATTTCTCTATGAGACTGTTAGAGGTCTTGCAGGACAGATATGTTTTGGAGGATTCTGTTTTGATTTCTTTTTTAACATTGCAGAAGGAGTATTTGGAGTATTCGAACTTGTCTTTGGGCTTATATGGTTCTTCCTCTCTAATATCTATATCGTCCTCTTAACAGTGGGGATATTCATTCTTGGCGAAACAATTATGGCTCCCGGATTCATGCCAAAGATTAGGATATTGGTTGGTCGGACTGTTCAAGTAGTGATATTTGTATGGCATTTCATAACTGGCTTCATTAATTTGCTGATAAAGATTATCAATATGATCAGAAATTTAATTCCAGTGGTCTAAGAATCCCAACACGAAAAGTGGTTAAGAATGCACTAAGAGCAGACATCAGAGAAGATGGTAAGTCTTTAGATTCATGGTTTATGTTAAGAGTTATAAGCACTATATTTTGAAAGGAGGTAAAACATGAGTAATAACTTTATTAAAGGGCTTACACGAAGATATAAAACGAGGAGAGAGAGAAAAAAGGAAGAAAAGGCACTCTATGATATCGCTTATAGAAAGGAATATGAGGAAGCACAACTCGAACAGATAAGACAACGTGCAAGAAGAGATGCAAGGCAAACGGCAGCCCGTCCTACTGTCGGACAGAGACTTGGAGAGGTAATTTCCGCAGATGGAAAGAGGAAGCCAAGAAAACGATTAAGAGATTATGTTCCTATTTAATAGGGCATCAACCTTTAAGGATTTAATCTTAAACTAACTAGAGAGGTGAGAACAATGCCAATAGATTTTTATGCGATTGTACAAAGTACGAAAACTGGGAAAGTTATGAGAACGTCCGATCCGCAGGACTATAAATCTGCTGTATCCACTCAGAGAGATTGGATAGAGCAAGATAGATTGAGTGAAATGAGATACACCCCTCGAATGTATGTAGTTGTACCTGCAAAAGAATTGAGAAGGATTAAACAATCCGGATATTTAAAATCAAAGATTTTAAGAGAGAGATCATCTTGAATAAATGAAGGAGGTAATCAAGGAAAATGACTAAGTGGACTTATCTAACCTTGACTGGGAAAGGTAAATCAGTGGGCTATAAAGATGGATTGAGATCATATCCATACTCCACTAAAAAAGACTGGGAAAAATTGCAGAAGATAGAATCAAAACACTATCGAGATGCACAACGGAGAATCAAAAAATCAGGGAAGAGGTGATTGAAAATGCCGTATAGGTGTCCAAAATGTAATAAAACTATTTCAACAAGAAAACGAATTATTGACCATATGAAGAGTGAACATGATATACGATGGCAGCATTGGCAGAATTGGGATTTGTTTAAAATTGAAGCGTCAGGTAAGAGGTGATTAAAAGTAGAAGGAAGGAGGTGAATGTAGAATGAACGGAGAAAGAAGATATGAGAGACATATGGCTACGCTTGATCGTATTGAACAGAAAATCCAAGAAAACCAAAAAGAGCTAGATGCTATAGCGGAAAAGACTAAGCGATTGATAAAAAAAACAGGAAGGCGGTAAGAATGGCAGATTTTGCAGAAGCAGGCGGAGCTATAACCTCGGCAAGAGTTATACCTGAAAAGACGGGTGGATTATTAACATCAGGAGGGATGGTTACTATTGTTGCCGTAAAAAGATTAAGCAAGGGACTACGGAAAGGCTGCTCTAAGTGCAATAAGACGAATTGTTCAGGTTGTAGGTTATATGGACGTGGGATTAAACAAATCAAAAAAACAGGAAGGAGATAGGGAGGTTAGAATGACGGATGATCGGGTTAAAGAGTGGACTGATGCTGTTGAATGGGAAAGAAAACGACTTAGAGAACTGGAAAAACAGAAATTTGAAGCTGCAAAGAGAGGTAAGGATGAGGCTTGGTGGAATATAGAATCGCAAGTAATGGAGCAGAAGCGATTGATTGATGCCTTGCTTATGAAAAGGTATCAGACATATGAAGAGATTAAACAATCAGGTAAAAGGTAAGAGGAATAGATGGAGATAACTAATATGGGAAAAAATAAAGGACTGTTTGGCAAAGCAGAAGGCAGACATAGCTTCTTAGAATCTGCCTCTGTTGCGGGTAAGGCAATGGCAAGTTCTATAAAAGACAGAGGGTATATAACGAAAACCGGATATTTAAAATCAAAGATCTTAAATAAATGAGAAATCTATCGATTTCTCATTAAGAGGGATTAGACCTGCTTATCAACGTCATATTGACATAACTCTCCCTTTCTTATTCCCTCTAGTGTTTGGGCTTTGCATTCATCAAAATATGCACAATCAGCACATAATGGTTTTTTTATTTTCATCTTTCAATTCCTCTAGCTCAATCAATTCCTTTTTTGCGAGCCATACTTCAAAATCTGCATAGAAGATAATCGTTCCTTCATCATCTGGAACAGTGTAAGTTCCTGCACAGCATAAGCATTCTAACCTATATCTTTGTGGATAGTTACTTTCCATTTTACCCTCCGAAGAGTAATTTCCATAGCAGATAGAGTAGTATCGTGAATATAAGCACATAGATGAATATATAACCTAAGCGGACTCTCCCCTTTAACACTAATCCATCACCTTTCTGTTCTAATTCTATGTTATCATCCGTTATTAACTCTGCCATATGCCTCCTATATCTCCCATCTACACTCACTGCCAACCTATCCACATCCATCGCTATTTTATGGAGCATTCCTTCAATCTGTTTATGGCTCTTCCCTGTGTTCTCATAAGGCTTTTCACATTTGAAAGGCAGATCATCTTCTTCTATTATCTGAACGTAATCTCCATCATGTCCTAAGTCAATTACTACAATATCCCCAATTTCAACCTTCTTTTCCATCTCTCAACCTCCTTTTCATTTTAATATTAGATACATACTATCTTTAAAATCTGATTCCATACAATATATACCCAGTTGCTACATTTGCTAAAAAGGAAAGTAAAAACCACCCATCTGATAATTCAAAGAATATAGTTATCACTGTCGCTACGAATAATGAAATTGCCCATATATACTGTTGAAAAGTAGCCTTATCAATATATGTATATTCCTTCTTATTTTCCATCTTTCACTATCCTCCTATCAATGTATAAACCGGACACTATCAAGATGCTAACTAAGATTGGTACATTACTACTATGTAACATGAATAAAATGAATATTATCAAATAACTCACCAACATATTACATAAGAACAATCCTACACAGATCAACCGATAAGTTTTACATGCTAATCTCTCAATCATTTCCATCTTTCGTTTCCCCCTCAGGTTTTGATCCCTCTACTCTCTTAACAAAGTGTTTGTCAAGTGCTATGATATGTTCCCTTAATTTTCCTCTGACCAATGATGTCGTTTTTACTCTCTCTCCATCAATAAAGGAAACCACTATCATTCCTTCCTTCTTATTGTTCATAATGTCTTTTATAATTCCCATTACCTTTCGGTTGTGTTCCGTTTCGTCTTTCTTCATTTCGGTTCCTCCTTTAACCTACAGCTCCAGCATAAAAAGTGTATAGATCATTACAACCCTCACACCCCGTTATAATTGTTGCTCTATGTCTTCCAAATATAGGGCATAATGTGGGAAATGCTCTCCTGAATTTTAGTTTAGGTTTCTTTTCCATTATAAACTCCTTTTTATCTCTACTTCCTCATCCGTAATCTTAATATCCCCTATCCTAATGATCTTGTTACATACTTTATAGCTATTATTACCTATACACAACTGTGTTTGGCAGGTACAGGTTATATGCCGTGCTGAATGACCTACTCTCGCAATAGCAGATGTAGTATTAGGATATATGATTAGACAAGCAGTTAGACATTCTTCATCAGTGGTATGCACCTTATAGTCGCTAATCATACAAACCATCATCCATAGCCCTCCAAGTATGATTGGAACTAAGGCTACATAACAGGATATACTAAACAAACCAAAGGCTACTTTACGAACCCATCTCATCAACAATTTTGCATCTTCTTGAGTTACCATGTTTATTCACAATTCAACCCCTGTAAAAGAGATAGTGCCATCTCCCTCATCTATTTCTATGGTTCTAATCTCCATCCCTCTCTTGGCGTTTTTATAAAACTCTATCAATTTGGGTTCTTTTCTTAGAACTCTAAAAATGGGTAAAAATGAAGTGTCTACTCTCCTTCCAGTCTTTGCGAAGTATATATCTGTCATTGTTAAATACCTCCGTTTGATTCCTCTCTGTTTTTCATTCCTCCTTACAACCTATACATCCCAAACGCTTTTTTATTACAAGGCACAAGTTTTTTAATAACTGTATCAGTAAAACATTTATCTCCATAACGTGCTATATAGTTATAGTCATAATGGCAATGATGATAGTAAATTGTCCAATCCCACATCTGTCCACGAACTGCTACCCATTTAATTCTACCACTATAAAGCTGTGGATCGTTTAGTATTCCCTTAGCAAATACGGTTTCTGGCTTCATTGCCTTTAGTCGTTCAATAGTTAATCTCTCCATTCTACTCCCTATCTCCCAAGAGCCATAAGCCTAACAGCACAACCCTCAAAATCTTCCATAACGAATAGACCTTTAGGTATCCACCATTCACACTTCTCTAGTACGCAATCAATATGTATGGGTTCTACAATCACTGATCTAACACCAACATTTACCTTTAGGGCAGCGTGTAATTCTCCCTTACTCATTACTGGACATATTTTCCGTAGATTATCTTCTTTCGTTTCCATCTCAGCTAGATACCTCAGTTCATCTTTTAATAGTTCAGTGTAAGTATTACACGCTTCCTTCTCTAAGTGATAGCATATTTGACCTCTACACTCAGGCTCTTCGTGTTTAAGTGAACTAAGTGAAAATCTACACTTCGTATTAACAGCGAACCCGTTACACTTAATCTCCTTCATATCCATCGTATAATCACCATAGATTCAACCTTTAAATAGCTTAAAACCATTTATATTTAATCCAATCATTAGTGCTACATTGAGGTACGTTACTATCATTAACCCAAAAACTTCCATTAATGAATGTTAGATCATTACAAAATGTTAGCATAGACCTTTTTGGCTTATGAGGATATATGCTAAGACAATAAGCTAAACAATCTTCATCGTTATAATCTGGAATAATAAACCAAAGAGCTATTCCAAGAATGATAAGGATACCTGAGACAATGAATATTAGCATCTTCATCTTAATATCTCCGTCTTATTGAGAAAGATAACACTCTCTACATCTAGGTTATGCTTCATATGACATAAACAAAATAGTTGATCTGTTGAGTTTGTTATAAACACTCCATCCTTCCCTCCTCGGAATATGCCACTCTCTGTTTTGATTGTATGAATGTTGGATATATAGCCAGTATAATAATATCCCAATGTAACCTTACATATCTCATCACATACACGATATAGCATGTGATATTGTTGTCCGAGCTTAGAGAGCGGAGTTAGCGATTCATCTATCTGCGATCTTCGTTTGAGAGCAGATACAACTATGAGAATAATGAGGATAACAAATATGGGTACTATATATCGTTTCTTTTCCATTTTAGAGACCTCTCCCCCTCTTGAAGGGGTTGATGATTCTTGCTCCACATTCACCACAATAGATTCCTTGGGGTAGAATATCCCAATCGTCAGCATTAATGGTAACTTCAACTATATTCGTGCTATCACACACAAAGTATCTATCTCTCATCTTAATCCTTAATATCGTAGATTCAATCTTTAAAAACCCCCGCTCACATCAAATAATCCGCTATCAACTTCGCATCTTGTTTTCTCATCTTCTCATCTATCACTAGCTTAGACATCAGCTTTTGCTTGGTCGTTATCTGCTGTTTTTCTATCAACTTCCTATACTTCTCTCTCATTTCATCCAGCATATTATCAACCATTAGAGGTACTAACTCTTCATAGTCGTAATATTTTGTTATTGCAGAAACTTTTATAGGATATGAAGAGACTGGGATATAATCCGAAAGATACATCTTCTTATAGGCTTTTAATTCAAGCAGATATGGAATATCCGCACTGGTATTCTTTATTGGGCTTTTCTTATGTGTGTGTATGTTCTGATATATCAAAACTTCCGGAAGGATAAGATAAGGAGTTAAATTCCTGATTCTTATGTCTATGGAATGAAGAAGCTGGGCAGTATGAAATAAATGTGAAGAATCCCCTATTGATTTTCTGGATTGAGCAAAGAAACGGGTAAGAATCTTGTTGGGCAGGGTTATAGATTCTCTCGAATCTGCCGACTGCCAGAGTTCATCTAATGCAAGGATATTGTTCTCTGTATGTATGTTATCCAACGCTCCAAGCGTATTATCAATCTTGTTATAGGGAATATCCGTCAGATGATAGTTAGTGTATACATTATACTCACAACTTTCAAAGTAACATTGGTCTCCATATAAAAACCGGAACATCTTTTGAATTTTTTTTGGATTACGCTGGGCATGATGAATGATATATGTCATAGATAACGTCTTTCCACTTCCCACATCACCTATTAGAGCCACGATCATATTATCAATCCCTTCTTTTGTAATAACTTGTAGATAAGATAGCACACTGCTAATTCAATACCCATGAAGAGAAGAGAGAGTGTTAATGTAAAATATATATACAGTGTATGAGATGGAACATGCTCTATCTGATCTGCTTTTGAATCTAGTACAGAGGTATAATAATCACTACAGGATATAGTTAGATTCTCTGGACATGGATTATCCCACAACAGATGGGTAACATAAGTGGAAAACGAAATGTAGAATAATATAGTGATAAGCATGAGATAGATGATTCCATATTTCAATAGCAAATTGATACCCCTTACTACTACGGATCGTTTACTCATCGTCTATTAATCCCTTCTTTTAATGATTTTGTCCTTAAGTAGCCTTTCATCTTCTTTATAAGTAGCCTTTCATCCTCTTTATGAATATGATCTGCGAGAAAACAACAGAGATACCCTAAGAAGAATATACCTATATCCAGCATGTATATATCCCACCGGGATAACGTGAAAGCAGAGTGTGCTATCATAAACGAAGCTGCAAAACCTATAGCTGCACAATACCACAATATATACGCCCATAGTCTTCTACGGCTTTCCCTTCTTTGGATTGTCATTCTTATCAGTCAACCTATTCTTCATTGATTCTGCTCTCAATCTTGCATTATATTCCCTCTCCTGTTCTCTGCTCCCTTGCAGTCTGATCTCTAACCTATCATAATAAGTTACCAAGACTTGATCTAAATCGAATATGTCGAATATCTTTTTTAATGAAGCATCATCCGCATAGATTTTTATCTTTTTCATTGTTTGTACTCACATTGATCTTACGTTTGAGAGGTCGTTTTTTAGAGCCAGAGTTAAGCAAATCCCGCAGAGCTTCTTTAAATTTTTGTTTTGGAGATTTCATCATGTAAATGGATATATCATTATTTCCCACTCAACCCCTTCTTCTTTGCTGATTCCAACATAGACATCAGGTTATACCCTGAAAACAAGTTAGTGATCTCAGTTCGACTCTGCCCATCTTTGCTAATTGTCAATTCTTCTAAGATAGAGATCATACGATCCATGTGGTTATACAACGGGGATTTAGGATTCATATAACGCTTAACGAATAATTCAGATACAAGCGATACCCTAAAAATATCCTCAATCAATAATGGATTCAGCCGTGAGATCATCCGAATCTTACTTCTATCAAAGAGATTCTGCGACATCTCATAAAATACCCTATCCATTAAAGGGCTTCTTGCTTTAGAATATTCCAAATATTCCTCCAAATCCGCTCTGGAATCTGTCTCTTCTATTTCCGGTTCTACTTCGTGCTCTGCTTCCGGTTCTGCCGTTTGCTTATTATCTCCTTTTTCCATTTTTTACTCAAGAGTTATATAACATAGCTACTACAAAATTAAGCACTGCTGCTATGCCATTTATCACTATTGCAGGGATATATACTATTCTATCCTTATCTGCTTTGACAAAGTATCTTACTCCAAGAGACATACAAACTAATGATACCATCCCTATGGCTATATGGATAAGCGTCATATCATTCATCTTTCATCATCCAATAAACTATCCTCTGCAATGAGGGTTGCACACAAAGGGATTTGAACCCTTACCATATCCTTGGAAGGAATATATGCTAACTATTACACCATGTGTACCCTATTCACCCTGTAAGCAACATAAAAAACATTAAGTAAAAGATAAGAATCCACATTGCATACCATATTATGAACATGAAAATCTGTATTATCCTCCCTTGTATCCCCATCTCCTCACTCATCATCCCAACAAAAAGTAGAATATCGTGAAAAAGCAAAGAATCCAGCCTAGAGCATGACACAATGCACAAAGCAGGATCAATGTTTTTCGTGGAGTTTCTCTTAGATTTTCCAGTAGTTTCACTGATCCAATCTGATAAGCATCTATCGTAAAATTCCGGTCTACTACCTGATAAAATTTATCCGGATCATCCACGTATTCATCCCGATCCTCCTTCCTGATCTTAAAGATACTTAGATCAAGAGATCGAGGATAATCATCATGAAGATAAGCCGTTGGCTGAGTTGTCCAGTTATAAATCTTCCCTCTCCTCCAACTTCTAGCTAAAGCATCCACCACAATCTCAGAGGTATCCTGTGATAATCTCCCTCTAAAATCCTCAGAAAAATCATCAACAATATACACACAACGGATCGTTTTAATCTTCTTGCCAACTCTCCGTATCTCCTTCATATCCTTCAACAATCCAACTCCTTCTTTAATTGCTTTAAAGATAGAGCGGAATAGTTCCCTGACAGCATCAAGAATCCTTCTAAAATCCATTTTTAGTTTCTCTTCCTTATTGATTCGTTTGATCCAATGTAGACTAGGATGGAAAGAGTGCTATATAATATGTAAAAACTTAACAACCCAGCATCCAAATTATATACTATGTTTATTAAAACTATAGCCCATACTGTAAGCAACATACTCA
>JAUWWH010000089.1 GCA_030617005.1 Candidatus Bathyarchaeota archaeon
CCTAATTGTTTAACAGCATATTTGATTGCCCATTTGTCGCATGCTGAGGTTCCTAATACTAAGTTGGGTGTGTGTTTTGCTACACTTATTGCATGTAATTCTCCATGTGGACCGCCCATATGGTTCATGTAAAACGTGAGTTCGGGATACTGATTAGCAATAAACGCGATTCTCTCAGGTAAACTCGTAATCTGATGAAAACCTGAATGAATCTCAATTAGGGGAACTTTAAGCTCAACGCACTTTTGTAAGATCTTTGTAAGTGCTGTTGGATATATTGGACATACATATCCATGCATTTTTATTCCTTTCATCCCTAATTCTTTTATGCATCGCTCTACTTCCTTAGCTCCCATAGCTGCTCCAGTCGAAGAAAAATATTCTCCAATTGATGGGGGTTTGTCTGTAAATACGTTAGTAAAGCCTAACCTATGAGTCTTTTTGGGTATTTTTTATACACTCTGCTATCCAACATTTTCACGTTTTACATTATCAATTTTAGTGGAATAAGGGTCAATGTTAGGACAAACGATAGCCTTTCCTATACCATTTATATTTATATCTTTGAACAATTCGGTAGGGGTGTATCATATGAACGGTATGGTCTTGGAATTTCTTGTTAGGTGAACATGTGCATCTATTATTACCACCTTGAAAATCACCGTCTCTATTCTTTTTACTTTAACTTAATAATTATATACTTTTTCAATTTTTTTCTCAAAAACAATATATATAAACCTGAGGTTATCTTTAAACAACTGCAATAATTAAATATAGACGAGGTTAAAGAAATTGCCTACTCACGGTTCTCTTACAAAGGCGGGAAAAGTTAGAAACCAAACTCCGAAACTAGCCGCACGACCCAAGAAGAGTATGGGTCCTAAATCGAGGAACTTTAAAAACTACAAGAAAAGATTCCTTAACCAGACAGAAACGATGGGCAGGGGAAGGGGCAGGAGAAGGAGACGGAGAAGGAGACGGTAACAACTATTCCCTTCATATCTTTTATCAGTTAGCCCCCCCGATTTGATTTTGAGCAACTTTTCTGCATAGCACAATCTTGATAAATTACATGTAATGTCTCTTTAATTCAGTTTTATCTTAATGAACACATCTTTTAAACTATCTACGAACGGATTGTTGTACTCATTGGTCTGTCCTTGAGTTTTTGCTATCAAACTATTTTCTATTTGGGTGTATCATGTGGATCTATTTCCCTCTTTTTCTTTCAACTCAGAAAAAGATTTTAATGTCTACACTTGAGTGGTTTATCAGTTGAAAATAAATATGATTGAATAAGTATAAAGATTAAAACTGAGAAAGAGTTGATTAGAAATTGAGTTGGAAAGTCAGTTCAGGAGCAATAATTAGGGCAATTGCTGTAAAGATCGAGCCTGGTAAAGATCTGCTAGAATGCTTGGTGAACATTGTAAACAAGATAGAAGTGAAAACTGGAGTGATAGTATCAGCTGTAGGAAGCCTAGAAAAAGGTAGGTTGAGAAATGTTAAGAGGTTTCCCGCAAGTTTCCCAATAAGAAGAACAGATCGGTTATATTCTTCTATTGACGGTCCGCTTGAGATACTTTCATTATCGGGTAATATTTCTCAAAGTGAAAATGGAAAAACAATAATTCATGCTCACATCACGGTCTCCTACGTTAAAGATAGGGAGGTCATTGTCTTAGGTGGGCACCTTATCGAAGGGAATCTGACATATGTCATGGTCGAAATTTTCATATTAGATCTTGATATCAGGATGTATCGGAGACTCCACCCGCTAAGAAAAGCAATGGAATTATATTTCTCTTAATCAAAATTCTTGATGTTAACTCCTAAAATTCTGAAAGCTATACAATCTGTTAAATTGACTCTTCAGATACACATCTAATCATTCATATCTAATACCGTGAGACTTCAATGCTGATTTAATTTTAGCGATCTCTTTTTTAATTGACGCTATATCTTGTACAATAGACTCTAGATTTGTAGGCTGAGGAATCGGTCTTGATGCTAAGTCAGGAATATGTCTCTCTTTTTTCAGAATATCTTCGGGCTTGAAAACTTCACCCAAACCTTAATTCTCCCCCTATGTTCTATTCAGTCCATCAAAATAAAGTTCTCTATCTAAAAATCTTAATTATACTTTAGATTATAGTGTTACTGAGAGATATTCCTCAGTTACAATAATGCTTTTATTAGAGTTTCAGATCTAAGATAAATAATCATGTCTACAGGGATAACTCCCTCTTTATTTCATATACTTGAAAGCAAGATTGGCAAGAGAGTTCTGGTTGTGCTTGACCGGTCCTTCGGTTTTGAAGGTACTATAGCAACCGTATCTCAAGATCCACCAGGTATCTGGCTCTCCGATGCGGAAGCCGTAATATTGCGCTCCACACTGGGAAATCCTTTACCACAGGTGACCAGTCGTCAGGATAAAAGCGAACTCTTTATCAACCTAAGTCACGTTCTACGAGTCGAGGTTTTACATTAGTACAAAAGCAGATCTTGATTGTCAACAGCTTACTCTGTAACATTTTAAGGAATTTCAGTCTATAACTCCTTCTCTAGGTTCTCTATATCCACTAATTCCCCATCTTTTATAAGGATTGGCATCACCCATTGCCCAATCATTAACACATCAGCCATAGCATCGGAATCAGTCTCTATGTTCTTTTCCTCATAATTTATTCTCAAAGCTGCAAGACGCTTCTTTAATTCTACGCATCGAGGACAATGTGTAGTTTTGTATAGAACGACATTCAATTCAACGGAGTCTCCATAATTAATTTTTTAATATTCAAAAATTATACTAACATAAATATCAATTTACCGCTTTTTCATAACTCAACCCTCTGAACATTAAATCATTTTATAGTATGTTATAGACGGAATGATTTGGAAAGGATGTATGTTTACGTTAATTTTTTTGATCTATCTATTATGTTCTTTTTTTATCTTTCGTGGCTCTTTAACAAAAAAGTATATGACTGGCAGCGCTGTTGTACCTATTATCATTGAAATATAAAAAGTCAATTCTGGAAAGTAATTTCCCCACATATATGCCCCTAATGGTGCTGCTGGAAGATTAGTAATTCCCGTTAAAGTTCCCATGAGTCCCATAATTCTTCCTCGTTTCTTTTTCGTGACGGAGTCTGCAAGAAGGGATTGCCATGCTGGACCTCCGAGAAATCCGTATGCACCTCCACCTAACCCTGCTCCTACCCCCGCTAGTACACGGATTATCAGAATAGGATAAAAACTTTTTAGGAATATGTAACTAAGGTTAGTTAAGGGTACCATTGCTCTCGCGAATATGATACAATATCTTCTGTCGAATTTATCAGCAATAATACCTCCTGGAATTGCTGTAATTATTGTAATAACGGTTTGGATTGAAAGAAGCAAACCCCATTCCGTATATGATAAACCTATGTTTTTGATAACATAAATCACTATAAAGGGGTTTATCAAATTTAAAGCAAATTGGGAAAGACTTGAAGCAGTTTGAAGGTGTAGCATATTTTGTTTATACTCTGGCCATATCTCACGTATACTTTCTATAAAAGTACTCTTTTCAATTGTTTGTTCTGATAGTGTTTCTTTCAAGAATAGACCTATCATAAAGAAAAATGCTACACTTACTATGATCTGTACTATTAGGAAAAGATTTATTCCCTGAATTATACCCAACATATCTATAACCACACCGCCAATTCCCGCAAAGATTCTAGTCACGTTCAAGACCATTCTAAAAGCCCCATATCCTAAGCCTCTTTGACCCGTGGGAAGTGATTCCAATACAATTGCATTGTATGCTGGGGTTGCAAGAGACAAAGATGCACCGAATATTTGTCCTATAACGAAATGTTCCCATGAGGTTGCAAACATGTATATTAATGGTTGGATTACAAACAAAGGCGATGCAATAAGTAAAGCCTTTTTTCGGCCTAGTCTGTCTGCAAGTATTCCTCCAGGTAATTGTGCGAGAAGTCTCGACGACATTCCGATTACAGATAATAAAGCTACCAACTCAACATTGAGTCCTTGTTCTAAAAGGTAAAGCGGCCAGAAGGACTGATATAAACTAAAGGATAACATGAGAAAGGAGACAGATATTGAGAGAACCAAAATGTTTCTATTGGAAAATGCGGTTTTAAGTGAACTCAAAGCCAACTTATAATTCTCTCCAACTAAATTGTTAGAAGGATTGACTTAATCTGAAATAATAAGTTTTTTCATGTGAAAACAACATTATTTGAAGTTAAGTTTCTTTGACATGTATGGACCATCATGGATGTAGTTAAATTTCATATAGTAACGTTTAGTGCCTAAAGCGCTTAAGATGACGATTTTATCTTTATCATACTCTTCAACTGAGAGTCTCTCAGCTTCTGCAATCAATCTTCTTCCATAACCCTTATGTTGCCAAGCCTTAGATTTATGACTACCAATAGGAACCATGGGTCCATATACGTGAAGTTCGCGTATTACTGCGCCCGCTTTCGATACCCCGTCTAATCCATGAATCTTCTCTGATGGAATACGCAGTTTTAAGTACCCTATAAGAATATCGTTTACTAAATCTTCAAACGAGATAAAAACATCCTCACCTTCAGAAGCCTCTTCCCTCGTTACGATTAGCTTTACATCATCTGAGTTTGGCTCAATATTATCCTTGAGCATTCGGTGTCCTACCTCGCGGCATCTTATACATCTACATTTAATTCCCTTCTGTTGAAGTTTCTGGTGTACTAGCTGTCTCAGGTTACTGGACTTAACGCCCGCGAGGATTAAGTTAGAAGGGATATCCCTTTGAATCCGCTGAATCCGAACCCATTTTGGAATTATTTTCTTAACTTCAACTATGAGATCGATGATTCTCTTTGTTGGATATGGCGTATATTTTCCCTCTTTCCACATATCGCAAAGTTTTGTTCCCTCAAGAACCAATGTTGGGTAAATCTTTATTGCATCAGGCTTGAACCGTTTATTTTCAAATAATGTTTCAAACATCTTGTAGTCTCTTTCATAGGTTGTAAAAATATTTGGCATGATATGGTAAATCGTCTTAAAACCAGCGTCTTTTAGAATGCGTGTGGCTATCTCTACATCTTTTATTGTATGCCCTCTGTTAATTAACTTGTAAATATCATCATAGATGGTTTGAACCCCAAGTTCTACTCGTGTCACACCTGACTCAATTAGATGCTTTATTTGATTTTCATTAATCCAATCCGGTCTAGTCTCAATTGAAATACCAACATTCCGAATTCTACTGGTTTCAGCTAAAGTTTGTGCTTTTATAAGTGACTCAGATTCAATTCCGTTTAAGGCGTCCAAACATCTCTTAATAAAGTTTCTTTGATACTCCAATGGCATCGCTGTGATTGTGCCACCAAGTATTATCAGTTCTACCTTACTCAC
>JAUWWH010000025.1 GCA_030617005.1 Candidatus Bathyarchaeota archaeon
AACCTGTATGATTCGGTCCAAGAATAATTATTGAATTTGGTTTCCCATCGCCAGCTGCATAATAATAACCATTAGCTGCTACGGGGCCTGAAAATACGTATCCTGCATGTGGAGAAATTATTGATATTAGTCTTCTTCTATCATTTCCTTTTAGTTTAGGAAATTTCCCGGGGCCAAATCTATGCAGAAAACATTCTTCAATCTGTCTCCTTAAGGCTTTATCAGAGTCAGCATAGAATGTTCCTGCCTGACATGGATATCTAATACGCATTTGTTCTCTCTCATTCATCTTCATAGGTTTCTTCAAATATTACTTCAGCAAGTTTTATCTCAAAATCTTCTATCGAAGTCGAAAGGTTTCCATCCATCGAGATTTCGCCTCTTTCTCTTAAGACTTGCCTAGCTAACAACCAGTATACCGTTGCTAGTGCTCTTCGACCTTTATTATTTATGGGGATAACTAAATCAATATTCGTGAAATCGTCCTCTGTATCACAAAGTGCTATGATGGGTATACCTACTAATGCTGCTTCTTTTACTGCTTGATGATCAGCTTTAGGGTCCGTTACAATTACTATATCGGCATTCAAATGATATGAATGAATCGGATTAGAAAAAAGACCTGGTAAGAACCTTTTAATAATTGGAATGGAATGCGTTACATCACAAAATTTCTGTACAGGTGTCTTTCCATATAAACGTGAGGACACTACAACTACTTTGGAAGGTTCAAACTTTGTTATAAATTTTGCAGCTATTCGTATTCTTTTATCTATCTTTTGAATATTTAAGACAAAAAGTCCATCCGGTCTCACTCTGTAAATGAATGGTATCATATCCTTTGTTTTAATTCTTGTCCCTATATGTATCCCCGCAGAAAGAAAGGTATCAAGTGGGAGTAGAAAATCTGTCTCTTCACTGAGTTTCTCCACACTTTCTTTATTCTCACTCTCTTCTTTAGACATTTTTTTACCTCGTAAGATCATTAATTCAACCTATATCTCCTAATTCAACCTATATCTCTATATACCCTGCCTTTACTCCCTACGTGTATCCGTCCATTATTAACCTCAACAATTATGGACTTCATTATAATCTTAAAATTTTTTAGGAAATCTATTTCTACTCTTTTTTATAGTATTTAAGGACCTCATCAATAATCTCGATATTAGAGATGAGCATTCTACGACAACAATACCTTGTCAGGCCTAAATCGTCTAAAACCTTACTCGTCTCCTCTCCACTCTTGATTCTTCGATCGTACTCTTCCCATTTATCGCCCACTACCTTCCCACATGTAAAACATCTAATAGGAATCATCATTTGAAATATACCACTTCTAGTTTGTGCGTAATTATTAATTATTAAACATTTCTTTTCTTCTTATCTCAAATTAACCATATTTGGCAGTAGATTTCATTAATGATTGAGCCTTATTATTCTTTCTGTCATGTTTATCATGATTGAATTTAACTTGGCTATATTTACATTTAATGGATTGCAACAGATATATCTTATATAAAAATATTCATATCCTTAAATAGTTCGGGGAACCAAATGATGATATTCCTATATCTTTACTATAAATAACTATAATTTTCAAATTGTGAAGTTATGATATTGTATATCTTTATTTAAGAAATATTTTTCAATTCATACTCTTCTTTCCACTTAATCGATCTTTCAATTTATCAGATTCTAATGATGGAATTTCCATATTTTTAGTTATAAATTGAAAGTAAAAAATGTCAATAATCTTACTCATAACTTACCCCAATCCATAACTTATTAAAGGAATTAGATATGACGATTTCCATCGAAATATGTTTTTGAATATAAATATCAAATAGTAATATCGACAGCTCTGGATATACATTTATTACGTTTTCTCTCTTCGCACAATTATTCAATCTGAGTGTTTTATACTACTACTTTTACTTCTGAAATCCCCATCGCGTTCTGCACAGTAATTACTTGAACCTCTTCGTTAACATTCATAATCTGTCCGGGAGTTATTATTAAGTATTGGCTCTCCTTTTCTTGTTCCATCTCTTTTAGAAGCATCTGCGAAATCACCTCTCTATTCCTTGGATCCATATGAACATCAAATTCATCGACAGCTCTAAAGGGAGATTTGATATGACGTTGTAAAGCAAGTAGAAAAGCCATAGTTGCTGAACTCTTTTCACCTCCACTTTGTGTTCTCGAATCGAGTACATGCGATTTACCACCCTTAAAACCAACAATTAACTCTAATCCAGCTGTTTCGATGTCTTCAGTGTTTACAAGCTTTACACTGCCTGTTCCACCAATTTTCTCTAGAAATATTTGGAAGCTTGGATTAACTTCATCTAGAAGAGATTGGAGAAGCCTCCTCCAGATTTTTTTTCTCTCCTCTACTTCTATGAGAGCGCTCCCCCTATTCTCTGAGACTATGATAACTTTCTCTTTGAGTTCATTACATAGATTTAGGTAGTTCGTATATATCTTCTCTACATCTTCGGGTATCTCTTTGAATAATGTTAAGTGTGCATTAGTTACTTTAATGTCTACTGAGATATCAGATAAACTACGTTCTGTATCGATTCTTATTCCCATTTTTTCTGATAATAGCTGAAGTTGAATTAGCTCTCTCTGAGCCTCATTTAGATCATTTTTTAATATGTTGATCTCGCTTTTGATATTCTTTTTTTGAAATGCTAACAAGACTTCCCCTTCTCTCTCATATTGAAACCGTTCCGTAATCGATCTGATCTCTTTTTCGATTTTTTCTAATTCAGCTTGAGTAATAGAGACCTTTACTTCAATTTCTCTCTTCATTTCATTAGCAGACTGATTCTGAATCCAAATCTTAATAACATATAGTCTAAAGATTTCTATCATTTTTAGAATAATCTTTTGATACTTATCTGCAGCTCTGCTAGCTTTATGCACTCTTCCATGTTGTGGTTTAATATATAATTCTTCAAAATTAGACATTTCCTTTTTAAGTCGGGGGATTTCAAGTTTTAAAGTGTGTACTTCTGCCTGTATATCCTTCACTCTCTGTTTAAGTCCGATATGTGACCTATTGACCTCCAAGTCTGCTAAATTCTTAATTATTCCTTTTTCTTTATCATAGTATTTTTTGAGGATTTTACACGAATTTATTATATCATCTAGTAGTTGTCTGGCTTGTGTAGCAATAGGGTTAATTTTTTCAAGTATTCGTTCTCCTTGCTTTAGTTTTTCTTGTTCCTTTCTCATATTCGTCAATCTGTCTTGAATTTCTTCAAGTTCAATTCGAATAGTTGAGACCTGTTTTTCAGTTGTTTCAATTTTTGATTCAATCTCTTTCAAATGAGTTAACCATTGATTTGGTGTGAGTTTGCTGCCACACTTGTCACACATTATTTGAGGATTTTCTCTTTTTCCGTCTAAACATAAGTGGACTTCTCTGATTTGTTTAGATACTAAAGATATTTCATTCTCAAAAACGCGAATTTTTACAATAATTCTTTGTTCTTCATCAGTTAAAGACTGTGAGTATGTATTTATCTTCCTTATTTGTTCTCCTATGAGCTTTCTTGTTTTAACTTCAGACCGTAGTCGATGTAAAACATTCTCAGCTAATTTCACAGGATCGTCCATTGATTTAATCTCTATCGTGGATGGTATTATCCTTATTAATCTATCAAGTTCCTTTTCTAAACTCTCTTTTCGAGCTTTTTCCCATTTAATTTTCTCTACTAGCTCATCCCAAATCTCAAGCATGGGTTCATTTTGATCTATTATGGTTAAAACTTGATCAAGTCTTTTTCTTTTCTGTTGCAAAGATATATTTTTAAGTTCTTGATCCTTGATAAATTTTTCAAGTACTTCTTTTTCGTTTTCTTGTTCATCAGCTTCATATTTGAGCAATTGAGCACTTGTTTGAAGTTCGCTAAGACTTCTCTCTAACGTTTGTATTGATTCAGAGCGATTGCTTATTTTGGAAGATGCGTTTTCCAATATTGAAGTTTCGAAGAGTTTTTTTTCACGGAGATTTTTTAGAAAAATATCTTTATTGTCCGTTTCTGATAAAAGGACCTGAACATCAAAACCGTTATGAATAATTTTTTTATGATTATGAATATTCTTTAGGATTTCATTCAAAGTTTCAATTTTATCTTCAATCCTGATTTTATCTTTCTCCAACACAAGAAGGGCGTTGTAGCTCTCATTTTGTTTGGAACGTAACTTATTGAGATTCTCCTTTAACTCTTTTAATAGAACTGTTGTTTCGTTCATTTCCCTCTCTTTTTTAACCCATTCCTCTTTTTTTCTATTAATCCTTCCATCCCACGCCTCCATAATTCTCTCATGTTTAATCAATCTAGCGTAAGCAAGCTCACGTTCAAGAAAGTTTCTCTTTAAAAGTAGGTCTTCCCTTTGCAGATATCTCTCATATTCCTCCTTCCAATAGTTCAAGGTCTGTTCTGCGTTCTTGAGTAGATTAGCTATAGATTCTTCTTCACTTAAGACTTGAGTTAATTTATCTTGGGCATCGAAGAGATTTTCCCTATACTTCTTGAATCCCACGGCTTCTTCTACCATCATTAATTTCTGTTGAGCTGTTGTGATACCAAACTCCATCATCATGTGTTGATGCATGATGATCAGCATATTATCTGGATTTATCCCTAGTTCAGAAAGGATGTCAACTACTTCACTTTTAGTTATAGTTTTAAAATTTGCTTGAAACCAGTAATTACCATCCTTCTTTAAGTACCGAGAAAGTCTGAGATAATCGGTGTTAAAAGATGGTATGGGTCTCGTACCATCCTTTACTTTATTATCAAAAGTTAGTGTTACACGGGCAGTGTCTTCTCCCCAACGAATCATGTCACTGAACTTTCTACCTCTCTCCGAGTAAGATTGACCTAGTACAACCGAAATCGCTAAAAGTATAGATGATTTCCCAGATCCATTCGGCCCACATACTATGTTCAAACCTAAATTAAGAGGTATCCTGGCATACTCATAAGACATGAAGTTCTCTAATATTATCTCACTTATCAAAAAGGAATCATCTCCTCACAATATATTGTATAATTGACCATACATAAAAGTCCATGAATTCCCATTTCTTTATTCTTGTTTTCTTTGTCGAGACTTATATTTTAGCGGTTAGTGATAGTTTAATGTTAAAATAAGATTTAAAGACTATAAATATTGCTCATGAAACGGATAAATTATAACCATGGATTCAATGATCGTATTACTAAGAGCTACTTAATATTAATACCTTCATACCATTCCTTTTAATTAAATTTTAGATGGATCCTTTTATATCACCAATCCTTAATATCAACTTCCAGACACATATTTGTTTATATAATCTTCTTACAAGAGATATGACCTTCACTTATACTCTAAAATAGTTGTCTGTAGATATTCCCTGTCTAAAATTAATGCTCATTAACTTGTCAAATTAATTTGTGAACGAGAGGACTGTATCACCTCCTTTACAAAAACAGTTGTCGCAAATATAATACAAATACAAATTTACATAAATTTTCACTCATATGAACCATAAAATTGAAATATCTCTAAGAAACCTCATTGCAGATGCATTTTGCAAGGTAGTGGAATTTGACGGTATGCTCATTGGAAGGGTATCGATTAAGAATAATGAACTAATGTCTTTGATATCGCTTACGAACTTTCTGTTTTTCCCCTATGATGATATGCTTGATCACAATAAATGGTTTGAAGATAAAAAATTCCTTCTCAAACATTATGTTTACAGAAATTGGAATCATGGAAGGTGAATGTTACCGACTCAACAAAAAAGGTAAAAATAGTGTATAGTGAGGTAACTCATGAATTTGTATCATTGATTTTTAGTGGAGATGAAGTGTCAATTTTAATTTTAAACTGTCTAATGCACGATTATCACTTTAACAACCAGTAGCCTTTCTCAACATAATACGAGAGGAACTTTAAAAATCTGGATAATCAAGAGTAATCACCCCTTCTACATATGAGGTAATAAAAGAACATCTTAGGAATAACCAAAACATGAAACGGAAGGTAGAATGAAGGTTTGTTTATCACAAATAAAAACTTACCATTCTCTTCATATCGAAACCCATTTATAATAATACCCTTGAACATCAATACGATAATGAGAAAAACTCTTCATCGTTAAAGTAATAATAATCACGTTTTTTTAATTATTAACTTCCGTTTCAATTTATATTGACTTTTTTTATATAAAGAAGTAAGCACAGATTTTCTCTTCTAATCTAATAAAGTAGAGAAAGCCATAAAGTCTCTTAGCTAAATTATTAAGTAACATTCCAAGAATGTAATCTAAAAAACTGTGGTTATTTTTTTAACATCCTATTAATGTTCTACCTATAGGATTTCTGTTTTCTAGTTCTAGCTCTGGGTCCACCGAACTTTTTAGACTCCTTTCTACGGGAATCGCCACTTAACATTGTCCTATCATAATCAATAAATCTTTTTTTTACAATTGATTGCTTCGACCACTTAACGATATTCCTTGCTATAGCCATTCTAACAGCCTCTGCCTGACTCATAAATCCTCCACCTTTAACTTTGACGTCTATATCTAAATCTTTACAAATATCGCCTGAGAGGCGAATGGGATCTAAAATTTTTATTCGAGAAATCTCAGGAGTCATTATTTCAATAGGAATCTTATTTACTCTAATCCTTCCCTTTCCAGATCGAAAGGTTGCACGAGCGATAGCAGTTTTCCTCTTTCCGCTTGTTACAAATGGTTTCCTACTTACAACCATGTTTTTTCACCTATGAGAGGTCAACTAATAATGTTGTTCCTCTTTATGGTAGTGATCATTATTCACCTTTCTTATTTTTAAAGTGTTCAATTACCCTATGATTTTTATCCCTGAACCTTTAGGAGATTTTTCTATGATGAGTGGAATAGTTAGACACTCCCCACCAGCTTCTTCAATTTTTCTTCTAGCTTCTTTTGAAAAACTAAAAGCAGCAATAAAGATCTTATGTTCCAAAGCTCCAGTCCCAAGCACCTTTCCTGGAACCACCACTTTTTCATTTTCGCTTGTATATCTATTAATTCTACTCAAATTTACAGATACACGGGCATGCTTTGATTTCTCAAATTTTTTCGCTAGAACAGCCCATAGAGCTCCCCCTGTCTCATTAGACTTCTTCCTCAAAAATCGTATAATATTAATAATTTCTGGATTAGTACTTCTCATTACTTTATTTCTCCTGATTTGATCATCAGTAGTTGTTCTTTGAATTCATTTGTTTTATTTATCAATATCTTATTTGCTTCATATATTATACGATCTGTAGTAAGGGCTCTTGTTGATTCGATCATAAATATGAAAGTATCTTTAACATTCTCAACTTGTATGGCATCAATTGGACAGGCGATCACACATTCGTTACACATATCACATTTTTCAACTTCAACAATAATAATCTTATTTTTATCTTTGTTCAAAATATTTTTTGGACAAGCCTTAATACACAGTCTGCAAACATTACATTTTTCCAGGTTTATATGTATCATCGAAGCATATTTGTAAGCGCATGCTGAAACTGGTTGCCATTTAGTGTGAACTTTACCTTTTCCTAACCTCGCATAACATTCTAAACGAACACTCTGGCCGTAAGCGAGTTTTAAGATTGGGATTTTATCGTTAACAGGTGTGATATCTGGATTAGTGGACTTCAATTCCTTTGAATATACTGTTCTAGTCGCTTCCTTCGCTTCTACTTCCAAGGTAATAGTTACACTACATTGATTACATCCCAGCTCACTTTGACATGTACATTCTTCAGGGAGAAAATAGGAGTCTAAATCTGTTTTTAGTGGGATCAATCCTAGTCTAAGCGCTAGAATCTCATCATTCATCGGTGAAGAGTTTTCTATTACAATCACATCATCTATAGCCATTGAAGGGACTTCAGCTATCATAATTCTCCTTAAAGCATTAG
>JAUWWH010000257.1 GCA_030617005.1 Candidatus Bathyarchaeota archaeon
TAGAGTTTAAGTGCGTTAGCATATGAGAAAGAGTGATGGATAGAAAAGTGATTATTAGTAAAATGATTATTAGTGATAAGAGAAGGGCAGGGTTAGCTCTTTTAATTTCGATGGTAGCTTTCCGTTCCATTGTATGGATTCAATACGTTGGCGACATTGTTAATATTTGGCACTGGATTCTCGGTGTTCTAACTCTTCTACCTCTAGATGGAATGATTGCTGGGGTTTATGGTTTTTGGAGCCGAGAGAAGCACATCGCCTTCACTGTTGGTTTCCTTCCCTCCATTCTCTCCCTCATTATACACATGATACTGATTAGGGAAGTACTTGGTCGCGCCCTTTTCTTCTCTGGGGGATTTGGGGTGGGCATGGGATTAATGGGGTATGGTCTGGCTGACTGGAAAGAGAAGGGGTGGTGCTTCTGGTTAGGGATCCTCTGGTTTTTGATACAATTTGCGATGATGATTAGCGAAGGTTAATCATTGGTAGTTAAATTGTATTCAAAGAGTTATCGAGAAGGATGTAAGGATTCCCCCCAAAAGAGAGAGGACCCATAATATAATTCCTAATGCCAAAAGAGTGTATCCAACCATTTTTCTTTCCTTTATAAGAGCGGTTCCAGCGCCGATTAAGCCGAGATAAAATGCGAGGGAAAGATCGAACAGAAATAAGCTTAGAGGTGTGAAGGGGTACAGGCTGGTTAGGTTTTCTATGAGGGTCTTAGTCACCATCAAAATAAGGGGGATTAGGAAACTTCGAATGGGCATCCTCGTAGAGACGCCGTGAAGAATGGTGAAGGCGGGTAAACCAAAAAATAGTGCGAAGCCATATGTTCTTAGAAATATGTTGATGAGGAATGTGGAGCTCTCTGTTATTGTCAGAAAGGGCAGTAAGATCTGGGGCAACGCGAGAATTAGTGAGATGGCGATCGATGTAGAGATGGTTTCTAAAGACTTCTCCTTTAATCCTTTAAAGCCAGCTACAATACTGAATCTAATGGATCTAAAGCGAGGTATGAACAAAATGGTCAAGATTAGACCTGAACTGGCTACAAGAGATAAAGCACCAACCAAAATCCAGTTGAAACCCACTTGAGTTTCATCATCATTGACGCTTTCACTATATCCTTCCACTTCTAACGGCTCTGACCTAAGGTATCCCACATTGGTACTAGCTTCAATCAATATTAAAAATTTTCCTGGATCAGGTATTTTTAACACGTAGGAGAAATTTACGTACTCACCTGGCTTTACCTCTTCAAGAAAATATCCAGTGGGGGACAAACCTTGATGAGACACTCTTATTGGACCACTACAGTCCATCGTACGATTACTACCCGGAATTACAAATGTGATGTGTCCGGTGGTAATGGTTTCAGTGCTATTGTTCATGAGGGATCCATATAAAATGAAGGTTTCACCGGTTTTAACGTAATTGTTTGATACATTTAACTCGACAAAGGTTATATTATGAGCGCTAACAGAGAGAAGGTTTAAACTCATACATACGATGGCTAAAACGAAAAAAAAAGAGGAGAGTTGAGGAACCTTTCCGTCAACCTTAATCGAGCCATAACCTGCTGATCTTACCATCGTGGGGGACTCCCTGATTAATATGTTTGTTGTAACCTTCTACATGTTCAAATCTACTACAGAACGGTTCGTCAAGGAAGTCATCTCTTATTAATGCTTCTGCGTCGTCCCAGCTTACAATAATATGGTACAAATAATGCCAACGCTCGAAATGGGCACCTCCTATACTCCAATAGCCAAATCCATGAGGATCATATCCTCCTGCAAAGATTCTCGCATGATTTCTCTCATATAAGAATTCGCCAGGAGGATAGTCAAGCTGAGCCCATTGAGATTCAACACGTAACGATCCACCGTGCGGTCTTTCATCGATAAAGGCATAAAGACTTATACCCCACGCAGGATAAGCCCAGTGATTATCAAGATTATTAACCATATGATTTAATACAGTACCTGCTGAACCCTGCCCTACAAAGTCAAGATTAACGGGATCGGTTGGTGACCCCGTTGGGCTTTGATATAGACCGTTGTAGTATGTTATGCTTTTTTCACCAAATTGTACCATAGTTATTGTCAGCTCTATGTAGTCGGGTCCGTTCATCGCTTTCTCTATCTCTTGTTTACGCCATTCCTTAGCAGCTGATTTACCCTGAACGAGTGCGATGTATTCGTAGGTTTCCCAATCCTCCTTGATCATCTTGATGATCGTTTTCCTGCTTATTCTTACTGTATACTCATATAATGTACTCACTTCATCACTTGCTGAAAGTGATTCGATTTCTCTTATTGAAACTACTTCAACTGGATATTCTCTGCCTACCAGTTTTTCTTCAGGTTTGGTTGAAGCGACTAAGGGTGTTATGGCTGCAATGAATTGTGGTATCAACAAAATTGCTAAAGCCGTCAGACAAAAGATTAATTTATATTTTCTCATTTTCTATCTCCGTTACTAAGTACTTAGTTACACTATTTAAATTGTGCGGTACAAAAAAAAATCTTTCTTTTTTGTAAATAAA
>JAUWWH010000212.1 GCA_030617005.1 Candidatus Bathyarchaeota archaeon
ACGAGTTATCATGTCAGCTGTAAGGGGATAGTATTCGACTATTCAGGGCGTTCCTACATCATCTATTTTCCACTAGGAAAGATAGATCTGAAGAGAGAGAGCAATTGTTTAGAAGTTGAAGGAAAAACAACAAAAACTACAGTAATACCTAACCGGCTTAAACTTTTCACTAAAGACGTTAATAAGCTTCAAAAAATATTGGCTAAGTATACAGAATCAGAGTAAGATATCGCCTTTTTTGTCTATAAGTTTCTAGTAAAAAGGAACAGACTTATTCTTCAAAGTAAATCTTGACAGTTAACTATCTAGTCTGCTTTTTTTACCAACTTTATTTTTCATTCTAAATTAAAAAAAATAGTATTCAATGTTTGCAATTATTCTTCAAATCCCGTTAAAAAAGAATGAATTATAATGGAAACTGAAGCTCTGGGATTGGAATATTGTACCGAATATATAATGAAAGAGAGAGGATAATAAAAGAGATTAAGAAGGTAATATAATCTGATCTTTTAAGTTGTAATCTATAGAGATTTGTCCTCTTCTTCTTAGCTCCAAAAGCTCTTGACTCCATTGCTTCAGCTAACTCTAAACTTCGTC
Organism: Candidatus Bathyarchaeota archaeon; assembly: GCA_030617005.1. Classification (GTDB taxonomy): domain Archaea; phylum Thermoproteota; class Bathyarchaeia; order RBG-16-48-13; genus JAUWWH01. The sequence goes on from JAUWWH010000212.1 coordinate 598, forward strand.
TAATAGCTCCAACTATTAAAGGTATAAGAATAGGAATATAATTCCTAATCCGTTTAAGGAAATTCCCTTTATCCAACTCTAAACCTCTAGATCTCTGAGCATCCATAATGGTCTGAGCTTCAATTGCTAAGACTGGAACAAAGCGTATAGCTGTAGTAAAGGCGAAACAGAATTCATATGGTATATGACTCTGTTCTAGAGCTAAACTAAGATCATCAGGTGATGTTGTAAGAAAAAAGAGCGAGAAGGAGGACATGAGAACAACAAATCTGAAAGCCATAGAGATTGAGTAGGTTAATAGTTGACTTGTTAATTGAAAGTTATTTGAGACATATCCAACAATAAGGTTTGTGAATAAAATAATTACTACTAATGTTAGACTTCCCCTAAGTGAACGGGACCATTCCCTATGAATACGAGCTGAAAAGATAATTGGTAATTGAGCTATAAAAAGGATAATTATTGAGAATAGTTCTGTAAAAAGGAGAGCTAATGTGAAGATCATACATGAGACAAGAAACTTTGTTCGAGGATCGAGACGATGAATTACAGTTGTGCCCCTCTTAAACTTTAAACCTTCAAAGACTTTCATTATCTAGTCTCCTCTTAGTTAAGTCTATAATCAACTGCTTAGCTTCATAAAGGTCAATGATATTCTGGGGTAAATCTAAGTCTGATAATTGCGAAAAAAGCTGAGTTATCTGTGGTGGAATGACAGAGGCTTTGGACAAAATATCAAAATTCGTAAGAACCTCTCTTGCTGAACCAGTAGTGATAATTCTACTATGTGACATAACGATTATTTTTGGGTTACAATCAGCTACAAACTCCACATCATGGGTTACCATAATTACTGTTCTTCCCTGAGAAGTCAACTGTATAATAAACTGGCGAAGTTTATCTTTTTGATTGAAATCCTGCCCGATAGTAGGTTCATCGAGAACTAGAATCTTGGGATCCCAAGCTAAAATTGTGGCTAAAGCAACACGTTTCCTCTCTCCACCACTTAACATAAAAGGAGAAACTTTTCTATACTTAGTTAAATCTAGGAGATTTAGAGCCCAAGTAACTCTTTCCGATATAATATCTTTATTAAAACCAAAGTTCTTTAACCCAAAAGCGATCTCCTCTTCAACTGTTTCACAGAAGAGTTGGTGATCAGGGTTCTGGAAAACAATTCCAACGTCTCTAGAAAGTTCAGCTACACTAGCTTTTTTAGTGTTTAAACCATTTATGTATATCTCACCTCGTGTTGGTTTAAGAATCCCGTTAAGGTGTTTAATAAAGGTCGTTTTCCCAGCACCATTTTCGCCTATTATCGCGATAAAATCAGGATCTTTAATCTTAACGTTTATCTCTTTCAAAGCTTCAGCACCAGAAGGATATGTAAATGAAACATTTTTAAATTCAATCATTTAGTATCAACTTCCTAATTTCCTGAGCTATCTCGTTGACTGAGATTGGAGGATCACCTAAGTGGATACCACTTGCTCTCAATTCATTATAAAGTCTTGTAACCTTTGGAATACCAATACCAAGAGATAGTACTTCCTTTGAACTAAGAATATCACGAGGTATTCCGTCGGCCTTCACTTTCCCCTTATCCATAATAATGACACGATTTGCATACGTGCACAATAGGTCAAGTCGATGTTCAACGAGGATTATTGTCAATTCTAACTCCTTATTAAAAATATAGATTATCTCAAAAAGGTTTCTTGCAGCAACTGGATCTAGAAAAGAGGTAGGTTCATCTAGAATCATAAGTTCTGGATTCATTGAGAGTATACAAGCAATCGCTACTCTTTGTTGCTGACCCCCAGAAAGCTCATAAGGAGCATTTTCTCGAAGATTAGTAATACCCATTATATCTAGCGCTCGATCTACACGTTTTCTGATTTCATCCCTTGGAAGGGCAAGGTTTTCTAAACCAAAAGCAATATCCTTTTCAACAGATAATGCAAATAGTTGATTTTCAGGATTTTGGAAGACGAAACCTACATGTTGAGCTATTTTACTTGTTGGGTTGTCCTTAACAGAAAGACCCGTAACAATTACATCACCTTTTAGATCTCCACTATAGAAATGAGGGATCAAACCATTGAGACATCTACACAAAGTAGTTTTACCACACCCACTGGGTCCTGTTAATATGATGAAATCCCCTTTCGCTATGGTGAGATCTACGTTGGTTAATGCTGGTTTATTCAATCCAGGATAGGAATAGGAAAGGTTACGGATCTCAACAATTGACACTGTTTATCCTTCTTTCTAATATTTTGCAAAAAAATATTCGATATGTATCATTTAAAGGTAACTATTTAGAAATGTTAAATTATCAGCTTCTTTTTAACAAGGCGAATACATTCTTCGAAAGCGTCTTCAATATTACCTTCACCATTCACGCCCGCTGAAGTATTATGTCCTCCACCCAGCCATTTAAATACTTACCGAGAGGTTGAGCGATATCTCGACCAAGATGAATTCCAGTTTTTTCGAAAAAATC
>JAUWWH010000016.1 GCA_030617005.1 Candidatus Bathyarchaeota archaeon
ACTGATTTGATAATTTTAGCACTCCTGTATCTTATAAGTCTCGTAAGCTTTTCGTGTGTTGCATAATCACCTCTAACGTAAGGACTGTCTTCATCAGGGGAACGTCCTTCAAGCAAGTGCGCTGAGATAATAAGAGTCGGTTCTACTAAATTTGAGTCTAAGACTACCTTAACATTTGCCTCTTGAGGTAAAACTTTTGATGCAGCAATACGAATCCCTTCAATCTCTTCAATAGCACAACCTGATAATAATAATCCGATTCCTAAAACAAAGATTGCTATCTTCATGGACTTCATTTTAGTGCCTCCAAATTAGAAATTATTCATACTTTGGGGATAAAGATTCTAAACAAATCTTCAAGATACTATACTTATAAACATAATCTTTCATACCCGTTATGAATTAATATATATAGTTTTAAGGGAGTAAAAAAACAAAAAAAGAGACCTAAGAATAAATAGGTCTCTTCTTGACTGCTATCAGAGAATTTGAATAGTATAACGTGTCACTCCACCTTACTTTACGGCACATAACTTTTACATTACCTTACGATAGCGAATGGTAGGAAACAATACTTCACTGTCACGTCACCCCACCATAGTGCACCTTACCATCACTTCACCGAACGAAAGCTGTCAATACGTTACCATTTACACTACTCCACCAAACGAGAGCTGACCGTAGAATACCATTACTCTACTGCAACAAACGATAGATGACCATACCATTACTCTACACAACTGAACGAACCATACAGTATCCTACTATACCATTACATTACCGTAGAATGTATAACTTAACCGAGCAGAACTATCACCTAACTTCTCGATAACTCAGAGAACTTCACTATAACTGTACTGGATGAAACTTCACTTGACCCAAAGGCACGCCACGCTCAGTACCCTACTATTACTATAACTACACATCACCCAAGAGTCATGCAACTATTCAATACCCTACTACTACTGCAATATACCGGACATTACTCCTCGATGCAGCACGCCACGTTACTATTACCAAACGGAACTGTAGCTGACACTTCCTCACCATTACCTTACTCAAGGTTACCGGATCACACACAACCATACATCCACTGTATTTCAGATCTCCACACCGGAGTAGACCTTACCTTTACTGTACCATACCACATCTCACTTTACTTCTACCTCACCTTACTACACGACAGGCCACCTCACCGTTCCTTTACCCTAGTTAACTACGCTCATCTGTTACACTATAAGGATGTAATCACACTGCTACTTCAGAAGTTTCAGCGGGACTAGGTTCATCTACCTTAACTTCTTCTCCATTCTTGTCTACTGTGGTAACCCGAGGTTTAGGAACCCTTGAGGTCAGTGTGTCGAAGAAAGGGAAGATCTTTATTTCCCAGTCCCTGACACGAATCTTTCCGTATCCTCCGGTACGAAATTGTCCCAAGGCCTGATCTGATCCGTACCCAAGAATTGAAGTGATTATCTCCTGCCACTTCTTAGGATTAAATTCAGGATACAGTTTGAGGGAAAAGTCAAGTGTAGACCCTGCATCTACCTTGTCGGATTTGGCCAGAGCCTGTCTGGGTCCTTTCTTGCCCATTATTTGAATGGGTCTTTCTACTGTCCCGTCGGGTTCTTCCTTGAAATTACCAGAGGCATCCATAATATGGATACGTCTAGGCTCTACGAAAAGGTTCTTGACGATTTTGCCTCTGAGAGCAGAGACGTCCAAAGATTTCTTCAATGTGTTGCCGACTTCTTTGAAAAATCCCTTTAGAAAATAATCATACACAAAGAGGCCGTGGTCATCAGAGTGAAAACCGGTTGACTTCATTTCCTCCTCGCTTAAGGCTACGGGAGCTGTTTCAACTTCTTCATCAACCTCAGTTTCCATCTCATCTTCAGTTTGATCACCCGATACTTCCTGATCAACAGTAGAAGGAAGTTCATCTTTTCCTTCACCTTTTTTCTCAAGGATCCAGCGACTGAAGAGGTTTGGATCTTTGGAGATTCCTCCTAGAAGTTCTTCGGTGAACTCTAGGTGGATGTCCATTGTCACTAAGGAACATTCCTTAGCCATCATATCCTCCTAAATGTGAAAATTGACAATCTCTTCTCTGATAACATCCATCATTTAATATATATAGCTTTAATAAAGTAAAGAAAAACAAAAAAAGAGACCTAGGAATAAGCAGATCTCTTTTATCTGATAATCATCTTTTGTCTCGCTCTGGGAGCTTAATTCGTATCCAGTTTGCATACACTCCTATTATACCAATTGCGGCAAAAACTATTACGTATACAATAAATAATATATCGTTTGCAGACATCCTCTATTTACTCCTTTTAAAATCTAGAACATTTCCAGGTTTTACATCTTCTTCTTTCTTGGTGGAGGGCTTAACTTTCTTTTTGGTAGAAGATGATTTTACTTTTATATTCTTACCAAAGAATGAAAGTTTCGCCGGCCCTGATGGTGGAAAATTAACAACGGATTTTCCTGAAGAAAGAAACGGATATATCCATTCCTCACTTCTTATGTAATTAAGTTCTCCATCTATTACAAGAGCGATAGATTCCATAAGTGTCCTGAGACTCACCCTACCTGCTCCTTCTTGAACACAGCTTCTTTTGTTTACAACCTCTAACTCAACAATCTTTTTTCTTAATTCCCTGGCAGCGTTCCTTAGTGATAGAAGATCTTTTTTCAAATCTGGTATTCTATCTTCCCTACATTTACAAGGCATTGTTCCTCTCTCCTTGGTTACAATCGTAAACCACCATAAGGTTGTTTTCCTCAATGCTTGACGAGTTGTGTTTAGTTGATCGAGTGCTTCTTTAGGATCTCTATTGATCCTATATACGGGGGCATCGAGAAAGCTAGGTAGGAGGTTACCGCTTTCATTTCCGGGGATGTGTACTTTGCTTACACAACTCTCCACTAATTCTTCAACGTAACCATACATTGTGGAGAATATATTCTCCGTGAAAAAACCACCATATTTTTTATCAAACATCCTTCTACCAACATTACAACAAATAATACGATCTATCTTTTTGGTACTCTTGCTTTTTCCAGGTGCCCATTCTCTTAGGATTCTTAGGACATCTATATACCTATCTGAAGTAACACCTACTCCTGGAAGATCCCAAACCATCTCCAGTAATAATTGGATGTTCTTCTTAGATATATCCATTCTTCTCTCCTAGTTGTGTTAAGTATCAATCTCTAGAACTACTTAGTTCCCCATGTCTTAACAGAGGAGCTAGCGATCTGATTTAGTTAGTCTCCTCTAGTTGAAGGATTTTTCTCATTCTCTTCTCGTGACAATCTCGGCACTCTATTTCTTTTTCTATTACCCAGCCTTGTTCCCTTCTAAGATATTCTATATACTGTTTCCCATTTTTAAACCTGAGTATTGGTGCTATTTTTCCACATCTATCACAGAAAGCCCTACAAACCATGTGGGTATCATCTTTTTCCCGTTCGGGTCCTTCCCTTATCAACCATTCCATTTCTACTCTACATTCCCCACAATAAAACTTTGTGCCTACTTGTCTATGTCCCATCTTCAAAAGTCTTTTTCCCATGAGTTCCAGGAAATCTTTTTTACTCTTTGCTCTTCCTATTGCACCGCTGATACAATTGGGACATCCTAGATCAAAAAGTGAATTTCTTTTATCATGTATCTCTATTGCCATTTTCTCTCCTAGTTGTGTTAAGTATCAATCTCTAGAACTACTTAGTTCCCCGTGACTCAACATACTCTTGTATTGCTTTCCAGATTGCCACACTGGTACGAATACCATAGATTCTAATGAGGTCTCGATATGCAAAGGATACGGTCATATTTGCACTCTCTATATCGAATATTTCAACAAGCCTTTTTCCTACCAAAACCTTTTCATTTATATATGCTGGATCAAGCAGACGCTTCTCAACATCTGTTTGATCTCTAAAGCTTACTAGACATATCTTACTTCTTTTGAAGAACTCCTTTCCGGGGGATGAACCGCTCTCGAACATTTCTACCTCTACACCTGATCTGGTTGTTACTACTGTTGTAGATGTGGTAAAAACATCTATTGATGACATTTATTCCTCCGTTGTAGGTGGATCCTCAAGTGTAGTTTCTTTCCACTTCCAGACGAACAACTTACGATTCTTTATTTCACCTAAGGAATGCCACATTAAAGAGATGCCGAAGATCATTCCGCCTATTATCCACCAAGGTGGTGTGGTGATACTTATCACGGTAATTGCAAAAATCGTAATCGCAATAGATATAACCCATAAAGTTTGTGTCCTAATTATTATCATCTCTCTCAATTCTCCGTTGTAGGTGGAGCCTCGAATGCAGTTCCTTTTTCCACTGAGATAGGTTTTATTGATATATGCTTTCTTGCTCTGATATAAATATGTCTTATGTCACGAATGAAGTTAACAACTATTCGTCTACAATCTGCACACAATTGACACTCGTGAGGATCCCCAAATAGTTGTAGATTAATTTTTTCCACATTTACATTTGAGTTACAAACTGAACAATCCATTTAGATCTCCTTGTGTTCTCTTCTTACTGCAATGAATGTAGTTATTACCTAGCCTTTAATACTATTATATCCTCTGGAGGAATTGAACCCCAACAAAGTACTTCCCATTCTCTACATCCTTCAAAAGCTGACAACCTTTTGTCTCCTGTTTCGACCTTAAGTAATACCTCATACTTTTGATTGTTCCGATAAAGCGATCCAAAGTAAGGTTTCTTCCTTCTCGGAGATAAATAAATAATTCCGAATCCGCTGGGCTTTAGACCTTCTTTTAGAATACTTTCCAAACAATCTTTATATGTCCAATGATATAGTTTTTTCTTATATTTTTTTACCCATTCACCTGTTGGTATTCTTTTATTACTATTGGTTTCAGACACAACAATACCTCACTCCAGTATTTAATATATATAACTTACAAAGTAGATAAAAAAAAGATGCCCAAATAGACGTCCCCTTAAGGGTAAGTAACACCTCTTACGATCACCCAGTGGCGTCCGAATGGAGGAGATGTTTTGTCTATCTAAGCATCTTTTAAGGGAGTGATTCAACAAGCCCGAAGGAGTATTCCTGATTGGATTCACATCAACCATTCAAAGTATAACTGGAGGTCAAAATGTTCATCTCATTTTAGTTGAGGAATTCTTTACGGGTTGTCCCAATCGATATTAAATGAATCACTGCCCTTCTTGCTCTTCTTTGAGATCTTGAGGGGTATAAGCGAATTTATTAAAGTGTTCAAGCCTTTGTTCTAATTTCACATAACTTCGTAATTGGGAAACAACCATTCCAATAGCAACGTGATCAGTTCCAACTGCGGCCTTTATTTGTTCTATGATTCTTTCAGAAACCTCTTTAATCTTTTCGTGCGTTAATTCTTCTTTTTTCAATGTCTTATCTCCTTTGGATATGTTAATAGGATGATTACTTCTACTTACTAAGTCTCCATGAATAATATGTAGCACGGTCTTTTGGCTTTCTTTTCATGAAATAAGCTCTTAGTCTTTTAGCTGTATCCTTTCCAAACTGGTCAACAACTTTGTTATATGGAACTTTTACAGTTTCCTCACCGTCTTTTTCACCATCAGCATTTATAAAGTCTCTACACAGAAGAAAGTTATTACCATCAATTCCTATAAATGTAAAAGGTTCCTCCTTTTCCCATTTGCAGGCACTGACCAGATGGCATGTAGTTGTAATAAGGGCTGTACTATTTTTGTCCTCTGGATGATCACCTAATATAAAGTCAACTCTTTTGAAATATCCCACATTTTACCTCCGGTGAATATAAGAAGAAAAAATAATAAAACAACCTCCACACAATATTTAATATATATAGCCCTCTTAATTAAATAATACTCCTGATCTAGGTTAGGTACCTATAGAATTCTATGATAAACCATTCGAATGTCATCTACTGTTGTGGTTATTGTTTTACCATCAATTCTAGCAATGATGGTGATTTGATTATATCCTTTCATGTAAATGTTGTTGTCATATATAATATATGTTCCGATATCTATTTTACTATCAGTCCAAATCTTGTCAGAGGAGTACGTAATATTGGTGAAATATGTAATAATTGTATAAGTCCCATCTGCTCTGAATTCTAGTGATCCACTGAATGGTATATGTATATCATCTACTTTAGGTAGTGGTTTATTAGTATATCTGTGGACCAGTTTGTAGAAGCTAATAAAGGTAGGACTAAGAGGAATAATTTCTTTAGCGGTGCTACATGATATTACAAGAACAGATAGGATAAGTAATATAAAATATATGAAAGTCTTTTTCATAATGTGGCTCCGTATTAATTAGATTAGTTTAGATTCTACAGCTGTTGTCAATAAACCACTTGAACGGTTTACATACATCTATATCACCAGCCCAATATATTATATCTTTTGGAGACCGCATTTTTCTAAAACGTTGGTCTCCACAACACCAATGAGAGTCTATATAACAAGTGTCTAAATCTATATAACAAATACATGGAATGTCTATTGTCTTCTTTATTGGTAAACTTACAAAGGTGTCAACGATAACAGCTCTTTTTCCACATAATGGACAAGTTATTAAATTTCCAATCAAGTGTTTCCACTCTGCTGTTCGAACATACTTCATAACTAGCCCTTTTTTAAAACTTTCAGACTTAAAAATTCTAGATAATTTTACAGGGCTTACAGGTCCATCATAGATCTTCATTTGAACCTCTCCTTATATTCTATAACTATTTCTCATGCATGTTTCAAATGATTTACATACATCTCTATTTATTATTAAATTATACTCCTTAAAGGGGAGAGAGGAAGTTATACCAACATCACAGGATGGATAGCAGTAAACATGAAAAAAGTGATTTGGATAATCATCAAATACTACACTGGTGTAATTATCTTCCTTATCACGATTAATTTTGTTACACCAATGATAACGTATTTTTCCAGTACCTATTTCTATAGCACAATGGCATGGAATGCTTGAGTTCTTTTCTATAGGTAGATGTATACGATAAGGAGTAATAACTGCCTTCTTACTACATATGGTACAAGTTATTAATTGTCCAATTAAACACCACCACCGTGTACCTCTATCAGCATCAATTCGATCAATATATATAAGGGGGATTATTGCTCCTTCTTTAAGAAGTCTCGATAGTTTCTCAGGAGTTACAAAATTTTTGTATATACGACCATAGTTACTTAATCTTAACATTCTCGGTGCTGATCTAGGCATTTAAATATCTCCTCAGATTCTACAACTAATCTTCATGAGTATCTTAAATAATTTACATGTATCATTATCTCTGTTCTTTAATAGTCTGTGCATATAGTCATAAGTTGATTCAACAGTTCCAGGAGAACCTCGATATTTCTCAAGTGAGTTATAGTAAGCGTTAGGATTAAATTTCTCAGATGATTTATAATAAACATGAAAATCTGCTATATTATTAAATACTATAGAGAAATAATCCCCTACCTTATTACCATTAATCTTAGCACACCAATGAAAAAATATTTCCCCATTATCTAAATCTACAGCACAATGACATGGAATATCTGAATTCTTTTCTATAGGTATCTCTATATCGGCAGGGACGATGACTGCTTTTCTACCACATATGGGACAAGTTATTATTCTTCCAATCAAATACCAGCACCAATTTTCATTAGCGGTAATACTGATAAAAGAGATAACCTCTCCTGATGTAAAAAGTTTAGAAAGTTCTTCAGCACTTACAGGACCTGTACATTTATGTTCAGTCATTTAAATCCCCCCTTAGAACAAAATATTATCTACCCCAAGATAAATAACTGTGCCAATAAGCCAGAAAACTATACCAAGCAAAAATGCCCCCCAACCATATTCACTATCATCAAAACCTAAAATTGAAACTATAATCCAAAGTACTAGAATAATTAAAATTAATTTTATCACCCATTCCTCCTTCTATTTGTTTATTAACCTAAACCTAATATATACATTTCCATTTCATCCAAGAATTTAGACCAAGCCTTATCCAAAATTTTATCCTCTACAAAAATCCTTTGTACAGTCGTAACTTCTCCTTCTGTTAGCATTGCAAAGGTGTGAAGATAATTGGAATCATCATACACATATTCTATAATGAATTTTACATATCTTTCACCGATAAGTTTATGATCCGGCTCCTCTATAATTTCTGCTCTTGGTTCCATTTTATTTATTGCTAAATTTAATCCAATGCTTTTTCCCCAAACAACTCCAATCAACATTGCAAAACCTGCAACAAGTAAATATCCTAACATCTTATTCCTCCTTTACTGATTTTTCTACAAGTATGTTATAAATATTTTCACCGATAGATATTAGGGTAACTCCTATAATTACTAAAAGACAGATTCCTATCAAGACCGCAACTTCAAAGAAAGTCATTTCTTTCCCCTTTGTTATGTCAGATGATCTGCTAGCCAGAGCAAGGCTTTTTCCCATGCAGTAGATTCGGTGTCTGCGTTAAAAGGATAGCTTGCTCGTATATCTCCGCTATGCCCCCACTCATTTAGATCAATTTTTGTATGCCCATCGGTCACATCTATTGAAATTGCTACATTTCTTGCGCCGTATTCCCCTGGGTAGTCCCGCCAAAGTTCGTGTACCCGCTTGCGGATTTGATTCTGTTTTCCTAAAAGTGTTAAATGTTTATACTCTTCCAGAGTAAATCCCAACGTTAGAGCAATCTTTTCTTCTTGTGATTTCTCAGTCATTATCGGTCTCTCTTTCTCTGTATAGTTTCATGAACATTGAAAAGAACATACCTGCTATATTGGGTTCAACATTTCTTTTTTTTGTTAACCAGATTAAGAGATCCTGTTCCTTTTCAGGTAGTTCATTATCAGTAAAACATTGA
>JAUWWH010000083.1 GCA_030617005.1 Candidatus Bathyarchaeota archaeon
CGCAACTCTTTCACCATGAACTTGGGTTTTAAGATTATTAAAGAGATTAAGGTCTAGTTCATCTTTTAATATCCTGGGTATCCATAACTTTAAAATGCTCTTATAAAATTCTAGAGAATCAAAAATTATTGTAACAATATTTGCTGTCTCTCCTTCAAGTTCCTCAGCTAACTTTAATGCACCAGCAACATAGCTACCACCACTAGGTGTTGCGGGTATTCCAACTTTCCATAGATTGATCATAGTGGAATATGCTTCACTATCGTTTATCTCATACACGTTATCACACAGTTCTTCAGCTCTTCCCAAGCTCTTGGAGTTTCCAAGCTGTTTTTTACTCCTTAATCCAAAAATATGAGCGCCTTCTTGCTGCCTAAGACCTATCACTTTAACCTCTGGTCTCGCTTTCTTTAGTCCGATTGCGGTCCCAACTAAGCTTCCACGCGTTCCCTCACCGTTCACATAGTATAGATCTTCCATTCCATTCGTTTGGTACAAGATCTCGGGTACCAAGCTATAGAAATATCCTGCTGCATTGAGTAAACCATCAATGGGCTTATAAACAGCATGCTGATCCAACATAAGCGTTCTTGGAATTGTCTGATCTTCAATGAAGGCTTTAGATATCGCCTTACCCCTATCCATGTCACCTGTAGGACAATATCCATCGTCACATCCTTCTATAATCGCTCCCATATCCCGTAGATGGGTCACGAGCTCTGGGTTTTCATCTAGTAAAATTTGACCCATATGCGCCTTAGGAGTAATAGTTAGGTTTATATGGTGGATATTTTCCGTGAGACTTCTCATAAAATTACCAAAACCAGCCGTAGTAATCGTCTCTATATCAGCTAGAACTCCATTTCTCATATAGTAATTTAACATGAAGGAAACAGGTCTTCCTTTTCCACTTCCTCCAGAATTTAAGAACTCAGGTTTATAGAATATGCGTATACCATCTCTAGCGTAGTAGTTTATTTCCTCTGGGATCTCAAGGAGTGGCGTGAAGCCTATGCCTAGTACTTGCCCCAACCATCTCAAATAAGTTTTGATATCGATATCCTTCTTTAATTCTTCTAATCTCTTAATAGTGTCATTGAGAAAGCTCGATTGATAATCTTTAGAGTTTTCATAGTTGAGAGCTTATTTATCCATACTGATACTGCACCTCAATATCTAGAGTTGTCTTCTTTGATCAGTACTATTATCATCATTGATTAATTTTAAACGAGTGGGTCTTTCCACGTTATCAGAATCTCAGCGACTTCAGGTCTAATTGAGAGATTATCCACGTCTCCGTTACGTATAGCCTCCCTTATCTTTGTCCCACTGAATTCTTGATGACACTTCTGGCTATGTGGACATGTTTTATCGTTTGTTATACTTTTACATATATTGCAAAAGAAAACGGAAGGAAAAAGGAGTGGTGTTATTCCCAGATCGGGATACTCATTGAAAATATCATGTGCAGCATAGGGATAGTATAAATTATTTGTACCTGCATGATCCCTGCCAACAATAAAGTGGGTGCAACCAAAATTTTTTCTTATTATAGCATGGAATATAGCTTCCTTAGGACCTGCATAGCGCATCTCGGTCTGTAGGATTCCGAGAATAATCCTTTCCTCTGGAAAATATTTATCGATGAGCACTTTGTAGGTGGAAAGTATTACTTCATCTTTAAAGTCGCCCTTCTTCTTTTGGCCAATGATCGGATTGATGAATAAACCATCAACAAAGGTGAGAGCGGTCTTCTGAATATATTCATGACCTAAATGGGGCACATTTCTCGTCTGAAACCCAGCTACAGTCCTCCACCCTTTCTTTTCAAAGAGTTCCCTAGTGTCCATGGGACTCACATGATAGTTCTCAAAGAGGTTTTGAGGTTTAACTATTAAATCTATCTTACCACCTAAGAGAAGTTCTTCCATGTTGAGTATTTTTGCAACACCTGGATGGAATTTATCTGTCGTCCCAAAGACATATCTTGCAGTGTCTTTCTTATCGAAGGTGAAGATTTCTGAAACGTGTAATAATGCTATAGGTTGTCCTGTCTTTTCAGTTAATACAACATCGTCATCTTCCGATATATCTGAACGAATTGTTTTTGGAGCGTCTAGCACTATGGGGATAGTCCATGGTGTTCCATTTTCTAACCTACCTTCGTGAACCACGCGTAAATAGTCTTCTTGTTCCATGAACCCCTCTAATGGGCTGAAAACTCCCTCGGTGATATTTTGAATGTCATTTCTCGTTTCCTTGGTAACAAGTATCTTCGGTATCTCATCGAGTTCGTCGAAGATTTTTTCTCTTCGTGTCTGTCTTAATATTCTATTAACGAGTTTTCCACCGTGAGGTTTAGGTAAAGAGTTTCCCATGATTTTTCTCTCCGCTTTCACTTTTTTTCGTTTTTAAAAAGGTGTGGATGCCACATTCAATCTTACCTTTACCTGTCCATCTACCTTTTCTTTCATCTTCTCCTTGCTGGATAGGTCGGGTGCAGGGTTCGCATCCGATGCTCATGTATCCTTTATCATAAAGGGTGTTGTATGGAAGTTGGTTATTGCGTATATAACTCCAAACCTGCTTTCTTGTCCAGTATGTTAAAGGATTTACCTTGGTTAAGGGTCTTCCATCATCCTTGTATTCTAACTCCACTGCTTCAAGGTCTCTACGTGTTGTAGCTTGCTCTCTTCTCAACCCAGTTATCCATGCATCGACTTCCTGTAGGGCTCTTCGGATGGGCTCTACTTTCCTCAGTTTGCAACAGACGTCAGGGTTTTTCTCATGGAGTTCGGGGCCATACTTTAAGGTTTGCTCCTCAATGCTTAATAGTGGTAAATATTCAACTATGTTAAGGTTGTACGTGTTCTTTAGGGCTTCTTTAACATCATCAGTTTCCTTAAAGTGGAAACCGGTATTTATATAAAAAATTTTTAGATTGGGTTGTATTTGAGTCGCTATATCGATTATAACAGTATCTTCGATACTGAAGCTTGATGCTATGGCAATTCTTGGATAATATTTTTCTATACTCCATTTTATTATCTCACTTGGAGCGGCATCATGCCCATATTTAATGTCGATCATGTTGTGAATACTTCCCATTTGTAGTCTTTTTTAGTTGTTTTTAATCGTTATATTGAAACATATGGTGTTAATAACATTGTTATAGGAGGTGTATAACGATGTTATATAAAAAGGTTTCATAGGTAGCTTTATGTTTTAAATTTTTCAGAATTTTGGTAAGGTTGAAGAAGTTGAAATGTATCTGATTAAAAGAGGTTCTGTTAAAGAATGATAAGCGTTCATTAAGAGCATACATACAATTTTTTAATTTAATTATCCATAAGTAGTAATATCATCGAAGGATTAGTTATGCTTTTTCAGTAGGCACTATAAGACAGGAATTGCAGGTATCTGGTAGAGGAAAATAACTCTTATGTATGGTACAGATCAGATCATTATTTCTAAGAACTGTGCATAAATCGCATAATTTTATCATGATATTAGAGGAAGTAAGGGTTTCTGTAGCAAGCTCCTTAGCAATTGTGTTTATCGCTGATTTGGTTAAAACATTGTTTTCTAGCTGCTTTATGTGTTTTTCTCCACGTTTGGATGAGAGGTACTGACTGATGGCTGCTTGGGTAGTCCCGAGCCTCTTGGCAGCAGTGACTTGAGTGAGACCGTATTTCTCTATCAACTCCTTTGCAATCAGTGATCTGCACGCGGGAAGGAAATATTTGACAACGATCTCACATGGACTTTTCAACATTCCTAATACACACATTATAACAATGTTATTCTCCTTAATAAATTAGACACTCTTCAATCACACATATTCCTAAGAGTAATATTTTAATCAGAAAATATGTAAAACCTTATATATTCTTTTAGATCCTTGAACAATAACAACGTTATAAAGGTGTTAAAACTGGGACGAGTTAAAGCGTTAAGATGCAAAGAATGTGGGAAAGAATACCCATCAAAGAAAATATTCATATGTGAGGACTGCTTCGGATCACTTGAAGTAATTTATGATCATAAATCTATACAATTAGGAAGAATAACCTTCCGAAAAAGACCGAAAAATCTATGGAGATACTTTGAGCTGTCACCTGTGGACGATAAATCAAAGATCATAGATCTATGTACAGGTTACACCCAACTACATAAAGCGAATAAACACGATAAAACCCTTGGGCTGAAATATTTCTATATAAAAGACGACGCAGTCAACCCCACATATTCCTTCAAGGAAAGAATCTTCGATTCGCCTGGTAACCATAAACGTTTCCTAAACTTTTATGTTAACGGTAAAAATGTTCAGTTCACAGACTACTTGAACACTTCACTAAGCGAAACAGATGAATTAACAATCTTACCAAGCGCAACCGGAGGCTAAGATTGATGTTATCTTTATCCGATGATGAACTAGAACGCTACTCTAGACAGATAGTCTTCAGCGATATAGGATACACAGGGCAACTTAAGCTCAGAAATGCAAAGGTTTGTATAATAGGAATGGGTGGTCTGGGTTGTCCAATAGCTACTCAACTCACGGCCATGGGTATCGGATATCTCCGGCTCGTGGATAGAGACGTGGTTGAAAAATCTAATCTTCATAGACAGTATCTATACGACGTAAAGTCTCTGGGTTATCCAAAGGTTGAAGTCGCTGCCCAGAAGTTGAAAGATTTAAATCCTGATGTGAAGATCGACCCAGTACCCATGTCGTTGAATGTGGACAATGCTGTGGAAATAATTAAGGGAGTTGACATTGTTATGGATGGTTTGGACAGCATGGAGACACGTTATGCGATAAACAGAGCATGCGTTAAACTCAAGATTCCATATATCTTTGGCGCAGCCATAATGAATTATGGAAACCTCTCAACAATAATTCCGGGAGAAACTCCATGCCTTGAATGCTTCTTTCCTGACATAAAAGATAATATGTTACCTACATGTGGAACAGCAGGAGTGCACCCATCGGTCTTGGGAATAGTGTCGAGTCTACAAATCTCTGAGGCCACGAGGATAATCGTAGGAGGAAAACCTCATCTAACAAATAAGCTTCTTTTCGTCGACTTAGAGAGGATAGCGCTTCAAGAATTGGACATCACACGAATGGAGAATTGCCCCATATGTGGCGTTAAACCAAGTAAATCCCCACAACAGCTTAAGCGGAGATTCGTTGAAGAGATTTGTGGAAGAAGTGGGAAGAGGGCATTTGTAATAATTCCGAAAGAAAACCTAGAGTTGAACATCAAAGATTTATACAGATTCTTAAGGAAAAGAGGAGCTAAAATCAGTGTAATGGCGGATCTTGGTCTAACCTTCCTTTATGACCAAAATGTCTCTGCGAGTATCCTCAAGAGCGGTGTCATGATAGCGAAGGGGCTGAGCGGTGAGAAAGACGCGATTAAAATCTACTCTGAGGTCATAAAAGATGGTCTAAATATTCCTTGGTCTCGCATACAGTGAACTTAA
>JAUWWH010000243.1 GCA_030617005.1 Candidatus Bathyarchaeota archaeon
TCATATAAGCCCCAGATTTGATGATATGGACATCTTCCTTAAAGAAGCTAAGAAGATTTTCCCTGCAACGGAAGTAGCTAAAGATTTATTAGAATTTAAAATCCCCTATCCAAACTAGTATTCAAGCGGACATGACGGACCATCTAAGTTTAATTCTTTTCAAGCAGCGACTGAGAGACTTTATAGATATAATTATTCACCTTCAAATTAAAGTACAATTACGCCCATCAAACGAGTGTAAAAGAACTAACTAAATATTTTCTAATATGTTCAGAGTTTCATGATTAGAAATTGAAGATACATCTTAATTGAAGTATAATAAACAGTCAGTTTATCCAATTTAAGATACTATACAAGGAATTGAAAACGAATATAAAAGAAGACATCAACACAATTTCAATACTGATTCAAAAAAGGTTACAATATGATCTTATCTAATTCACCATTTCCAATTCCATTTTTTATTTCTCTTGCAATTCTTCTGCCCATATACATTCCTTCACCATACTTTAGATAAGCATATGGTGAGGTACCTATACCTACATTGCTTCCTGCAACGATCCTTGCTGATATTTCAAATGTAAAGATCTCAAGGTTATCTGTGATGACTGTTTCTAAACAAAAAGGACCAATAATTCCCGGTGGAGCGATCTCTTGAGACACTTTTACAACATTATCTCCCATCTTTAAAATTTGCTGTAACAACCTTTCTCTCACTGTTATTGGAATATTGCCAACAATGGTGTAAGTTGGAATTATCCTAATTTGCAGTTGTTCAAGAGCAGGTATTCTCCCTATGCCGTCAACTGTTGATTCGTATCGTTTATCCATTCCCAATAATTCAACTTCATTTTTAAATATTGAGTGAAAATATTGGGGATAAACGTTCACTCCCACAACATACTCTTGGAGATACGTGTTTTCTAATTCTTCCGGTGTTGAATGTCCTCGTTTAATCATATATTCGGCTTTATCATAAAAGGATTCAGAAGAATTTACTAGGAAGTATCCTTTCCCCCCTTTTGCACCGGGAAACTTGGCTATAGCTAGACCATCAATCTCACTTGCGTCTTTAAATCTTTTAGGTACTTTTAACCCAGCTCTTTGTAACCACTTTCTTTGCAGTTCTCTATCGATTTCCCAACGTAGAAGTTTCCTGTTACCAAACATTGGTACATATAATTTATTTAAGATCTCATCCATGTCCAAGTACGCATTAAATGATCCGTGAGGAACGAGAATCGTATTTAACTGTCGAAGTCTCTTTTGTACATTATCATCAAGTAAGCACTCAAAATCCTTAACTATAACAATCTCATCTGCCAGAGGGAACCTTCGGTAAATCATCTCATTCTCTTTCTTGCAAACGCATACAGTTCTGAATCCTTCTTCCTTTGCACCCTTGAAAATGTTTAGCGCGGAATGAGACCCAAGAGTACCTATCGTAATCTTCCCTTTTTCATAGTTCTCCATTATATTACATATATGTTCCTTTTCTATCATACTACTTTGCTTTCTCCCCCTAACCACTCAATTTCACTCAAGCATTAATAGAACTATTTTATGTTACAATCTCCATGAGTTTATTTTTCTCAACAGCCTGTTTTATCTCCATAGCTACCCTTCTCCCAGGACCCACCTCTTTTCCATACTTATACTTCATATAGGGCGATGTTGATTCGACACATGGACAACCAGGTATCCTCAGACTTGCGTCAAAGACGTAAAACTTAAGTTCCTTCGTTATAGCACCTTGAAGGGCAAACAAACCGATAATGCCTGGAGGGTATTCTCTTCTGCAAGTATCGACAAATTTTTCTCCTGCTATAAATATTTTCTCTAACTGAGATTCTCTCATAGTGCTCCCCATATGTCCTATCTCTATGTTTTGTGATGGAATTCTTACTTCTATTTGCTCCTCAGCAGGTAAATCTAAAATTCCATCCAAGTTTGTTTGAATTCTTCTGTCAAATCCTAGTAAATCAATCTCATCAGTTATTGGGGACCAGAAGTAATTTGCATTAAACTTAGCTCCAAGAACGTATTCTTCTATCACCGCTTCCTCAAGGTCTCTTCGACGTATCATTCCTCTCTTTATTCTCTCTTCAGCTCTCTTTGTGAATTCTTCTGAAGATGTTGCATAAAAGAAGGCTCTTTCAATACTCCTTTCTTTTTCAGGAACTTTCACTATTACTAATGTATCTATTTCTTTATACGAATTGAAGATTTTAGGGGTGTAGATACCTGCTTTTTTAAGTAAGTAATATTGATTTCGCGGTGCATTTCTTTCCTCACTTCTAAGAAGATTTCTGTTTCCCAAAATAGGGACCATAAATTTCTCTTCTATGTTATTATATCCTACATAGACTGAAAAAGACCTATTAGGTACAAATATAGTGTTTAATTCTCTTAACCTGGCTTGATTCTCTTCATCGACGACATTAACAAATTTGTCTAACACTAGAACATGATCAAACAGATTTTTATAGTGTTTCGTATAGGTTTTTTCCCTTCCTCTTTGGCAAACAACAACTACTTCAAATCCCTCTTGTTTAGCACCATGCCCCATCTCTAGAGCGGAGTGTGAACCAAGGACTCCTATTTTAATTTTTTTATTTTGATAATCGTTTACAATTTTTTGGATTCTCTCACGATCCATTTTTCTCACCTACATACTCCAATGTAAATATTCA
>JAUWWH010000246.1 GCA_030617005.1 Candidatus Bathyarchaeota archaeon
AAAAAAATCTTTAGATTCTCAGTTATCTCCACATGTACAGCATCTAGACTAGTACTTTTTGTGGTGTATATACTTTCTACACACTACCAGTGCTAAACCAAAATTTTTGCTGCTGCTAGTGCCCCTTCCAATGCCCTCCATCGATCCTTAGCTGAGGTGATTATGAGAATGTCTCGGTCAGCTAAACTGAATGATCTGTGAATTTGATCATATAAATTCGGGTATTCAGAAGAGATGTCACGATAGATTTTTGGAATGCCCAACACTCCATTCTTATATGTTAAGATCGTTGCCCCGGTAGCCCCAGCTCTCACAGTAACATCCCTTAGCTCCATACCAGATTGAATAGTGTCGGCTTTTCCTTTCAAGTGGATGCCCACACTGACAAGTCCTGCCTCTAAAGGAGGAATATTAACATCCTTGATAGTCGCAATGCTGTAATCCTTTAGGCGTTGGTCTAGAAGCTCTTCACCCTTGACGGTTAGCTTGGCGCCCTGCCTGTCAGCCGAAATGTGACCATTCTTCCTAAGATTAGCCAACATTAGCTTTACGCGCCCCTCATGTTCAGTCATTCCAAGCATATGTTTTAGGCGGTACCGACCAACAGGGCCTTCAAGTTTCAGAAGAAGAAGCAAAAAAAGGTCCCTAAGCTCCAGCCTTCTCTTCCTCTTTCCGCGTTTAAGCATTGTGGAACTCAACTCTCACAATGATCTTTAAGTAAAGATATTTATCATCTAACATATTAACCTAATACTGGTCATATGTCCACTCTACTTGATCTCCATCTTTAAGTATGTATTGATTAGCGCTTTTGAGTGCATGTTCACCATTTACTGCGAAGACCCAGAACCTATTTTGTGCAAAATCGTTGAACACATCATTAATTCCATCCACCATGAATGAATTGAAACTCTCCCAATATGTTGCATTTAACTTCGCCACAACCCTCAAAGCATCAAGAACGTTCGCATCAGTAAACAAGTAAACCTCATCGTTGATAATAGAAGTTCCGTTTCTATAGTCTATGGTCACCGATACTTGAATGTCAGACCCTCTAAGGGAGATATATTTCAGATAATATTCTTCATATTTTTCGTTAACTGACAAGTATTCGCTGTAATAATAAAGCGATGTCGCCGTCGTGATGATTGATACAAGAATGAAGACTATGGTGCCTATTGTGAGTATTCTTACTCTTTGACTCATACTCTCTCACCTCCTCTAATTCTCCTTATTGCCCTGATCAGCGGGTGAACAGCCACGAAGAAAAAGAGCAGGTTACTCCCCTCATGCATAAGACCAAACCAAGGAGGAATAAGCCAACCCGAGACAATGGCAGCTGCAAATGACACCCCAAACGTGACAGCGTAAACGAAGTTAGTAAGTAAGTCATAAATGATAGTCAATATGAGCCCCCATAGACCGATTTCGAGACTAAATTTGAAGTCAAAAGGATTCGTTAACTTCCTGTAACTGACTCTTCCAATAACACCTCCAACGATACCGAAGATAGCCTCTCCAACCATCGAAGAGATCAATATGGGTACACTGAAACCTAAAGGATTCAGAACACCATAAACAGCCCAAGCTAAAAATCCGGTCATCCCACCAATGAATGACCCGAAGACGAAGCCAGTGACGAAGACCACTAGATCCATAATGTTTACGTTAGATAATGCAAAGAAAGCGTAGTTGCTCACTACGCAAACAGCTGTCAGAACCGTAATCAGGCAAATGTCCCGTACCGTAAAAATTTTAGATAGGATAAACATCCCACATAATTTTTGTTAGGATATAATTCCTACCGCACTCTTATTTAACTTTTATCACTAGCCAGATAAGTTAATGATAATATTAGTATCGAATAGAGAAGTATGGTAACCAGAGTAAGGTATTAACTGATCCCGCTTTTAAAAAAGAAAAAACCATAAAGCTTGAAAATAACGAAAAGAAGAAATAAATATTAAGTTTCCAGAGGGGAAACAAAATATCTATTGTTAATAAGGCAGAACTCCTCAAAGTCGTGAATTTACACCCCACATATGTAAGAGAAATCATTGGGAAGCTACATTTTAGACCTAAAACAGTGATTTCGTTAATTAACGATATGGAAGAACATGGTTTGTTAGAGAAAAAGGTGGAAAAACGAAACATGAGAGGTAGACCAAAATACATGATTAAACCTACAATCTTAGGAAAAGACTATCTTGAAACATATGAAGCCTTGAAGCTAAAAACTCTAAGAAGTAGAAAAAACGGCCTTAAAAAAACTATTAAAGATGCTGAATACGTAAAAAGGTTAGAAGCCAGAAATCTATCACCATTTCGTCTCTTTTTGGAGTTGAACTCCTTGTCACAACCAATAATAGAAATGTTATGTAGAGTTGCTTCGTTTCTAGACAAAAGTGAAATAGAGTATATGTTGATTGGAGGATGTGCACTCCCCTTCTATGGTGCGATTCGTGTGACAATTGATATAGATATTGCAGTAGCAATTGAGGGTAAAGAATAATTTGACATTTTTATCAAAAAAGCTAACGAATTTGGATATAGTCCTCAAATCTCTCCATTTCTGAACACACTATGTTTATTACTCGATGATAAAACAGGTCTTGAGATTGAACTGTGGATGAGGATAGATGGTGTTTATTGGGATG
>JAUWWH010000109.1 GCA_030617005.1 Candidatus Bathyarchaeota archaeon
AGAGAAGGAATAAGAGTGACATTCGGCAAAGGACTCAAATTCATATCATCACTAAGCCGCATCATCCTTCCCTGACCCCTTCAGGTCAAACAAGAATTCTCATCCACGGATATCCATGCCCTTTAGTATTTCCCATCAAAATCTAGGTCTTCGCCCAGGTCCACCGAGCCGCCAAAACCATTCAAGACAGCTCCACAGACAGCGAGGGCTCTTCCCGACTTGGAAATGTCATCACACATCTTAAGGAGACAAGGCCGACCACCCTTCCCTAGACAGGAAAGATCGACAGGTAGGGAAGAATAGAAAATTCAGAAAAACATCAAAAGATCAAACTGCAAAACTTTTGGATATCTTAAGCAAGATAACAATAGGGCTCAAGTTTACCATAATGACAGAGATTTATGTAATCCAAACTTTATCTTCACCACATCTATTCTATTTATTCAAAAAAATGACGAATGAATTCACATTTAATTGAAGAAAAGAAACCTATTCAAAAAAATTCAGCATATTCAGATATCGGATTTTAACGACTAATTTGCACAAGTACGGCTTCTAAAAAGATGCATTTTGGTATAAACCTATCCTTTGAAAAGACCTTTTTTATAGAGAGAAGAATAAGTAACTTAGATTTTTTTACGATTATTTTTTGTAAAGCTAATGATTAGAAATTCTTATATTCTTTAAACACTCCCCATAAATATGGGAACTATTAAGAATGAATGTAAAAACAAATCCAGAGTTCTGGCCTGAAGATGTTCCTGAATCTATCGAATATCCAGAGATACTCCTTCCTGAAATACTGAGAAGATCCGCAAAGAAGTATCCGGATAATCCCGCTATCATTTTTATGGATAATAGAATAACCTACAAGACACTGGATGAACTTACTGACCGTTTCGCTACAGCTCTTAATGCATTAGGCGTACAAAAGGGGGATAAAGTAGCCCTCTTTATGCCAAATATGCCTCAATTCATCATCGCGTTCTATGGAACTCTTCGAGTTGGTGGCATAGTTACAACTATAAGTCCTTTATATCGTGAGCGAGAACTGGAGTATCAACTTAACAATTCTGATGCTGAAACCATCGTCGTGGGTTGGGGTCCAGGACGCCTCACTAAGCTCTACTCTCTTGTCATGAGAATTCGTGGAAAAACCAAACTTAAACGAGTCATAGTGACGAGTATCAAAGAGTATTTACCCGGAATAAAGAAGTTTTTCGCGGGGTTATTAGTAAAATTCCACCACTACCGCCCAAAGAAGCAGGAGTCTACTATCTTGAAGAACTTCTTAAGGATTATCCACCAAATCCACCAAAAATCGAGATCAAACCAAAGGAAGACATCGCTGTGCTGCAGTATACAGGAGGAACAACGGGAATTCCTAAAGGGGCAATTCTGACGCATTATAACCTCGTGTCCAATGCAGTTATGTGCTCAAAGTGGTTAAGAGGGAGGGAAGGCGATGAGGTCTTTCTAGGAGCATTACCATTCTTCCACATATATGGTATGACTCTATCTTTACATGCACCGATCTACATCGCTGGATTAACAATTCCTATAATCGATCCAGGTAATGTTATGGATTCCTTAACCACAATTCAGAAGTATAATGTTACAGTTCTATGCGGCGTCCCAACAATGTACCTCATGCTAATAAACTATTCAGATATCGACAAGTACGATCTATCATCCATACGTTGGTGTATTTCTGGCGCATCTCCACTACCACCAGCAGTACAGAAGAAGTTTATGGAATTGAGCGGGGGTGTTCTGATAGAGGGTTACGGGCTTACGGAAGCATCACCTGTAACTCATGCAAATCCCTTAGATAAGACCATGAAGACTGTGAAGGTAGGCTCAATAGGAATTACATGGCCTGACACAGAGGCTAAGATAGTTGATTTGAATACTGGAAAGGAACTAAATATTGGTGAAATAGGTGAACTCGTCGTAAAGGGTCCACAAGTTATGAAGGGTTACTGGAAGATGCCAGAGGAAACAGCTAATACCCTAAAAGATGGTTGGCTTTACACAGGCGACATTGCAAGGGTGGATGAGGATGGTTTCTTCTATATAGTAGATCGAAAGAAGGATATCCTAAAATATAAGGGTTACAGCGTTTACCCAAGGGAAGTTGAAGATGTCCTATATGAACATCCAGCAGTGAAGTTGTGTGCTGTCGTTGGTAAACCAGACAAGGAGTCTGGAGAGATACCCATAGCCTACATCGTCTTGAATGATGAAGCAATAGCAACAAAGGAAGAATTAATCAACTTCGTCAAAGAAAGAATTGCACCATACAAGAAGATACGCGAGGTAGTTTTTAGAGAAGAATTACCCCTAACTCAAGTTGGAAAGGTCTTGAAACGAACCTTGAGGAAAGAGCTCATAAAAGAAGGAGAAACCACAAAATAGTTACATAGATCCTGTTAACACTCCTACTCCTCTTCACCCCCCTTTTTTTCTGATTTAAATAATATTAACATTAAAAAAGAGGATTAGTCAGTTAGGTTGGTACAAACATATAGATTGGTTCACCTTCGAAGTTGGGTCTGACCACAAGCTTTACAGTCATGCCTACTCTAACATTTGACAATTTAGCTCCCTTAAGCCATGTTAAGATTTTAATACCGCCCTTTAATCTTCCGATTGCAACAGTATATGGTTTCTCTTGTTGGAATGATGCGGGCCTAATGATTATATGAGTGAAAGCTTCTATCTCAGCTTCTCCCCGCAGTTCAAACCATTCCATCTCTGATGAAAAACAGTCAGAGCAATCAGCTACTGGAGGGAAGATTGCTTTTCCACATTTTTTACATTTAGTGGCATATATCTTACCCTCTTTTAAACCGTCCCAGAATTGTAGAGTTTTACTGTTAGGTATATCATAGATCAAGGTAATTGGCCTTGACTTGAAAGTTGGCATATTAATTCCCATAGTTCTTCATCTCCTCAAAATGGTTACAAAGCAATAGTGGCCTGTTCCACCGACATTATGAGCTAAAGCAATGTACTTATTGAGTGGAGCTTGCCTCGTCTTTTCCACTTCTTCTCGTAATTGTTTAGTTAACTCATACATCATAGAGACTCCAGTTGCGCCTATAGGGTGACCCTTGGCTTTAAGACCTCCATCTAGATTTATGGGTATCTTACCACCTATTTCAGTTTGCCCATCTTGAATCAATTTGGCCCCATCACCCTTCATACAAAAACCTATATCCTCGTAAGCCATTATCTCAGCGATGGTGAAGCAGTCATGTACACTAGCTACTTCAACCTGATCTGGTTCTATTCCAGAACTTTTATAAGCTCTCTATGAAGCGATGACGGATAGACGAAGCCCAACGTAATTTGATCTCTTACTGAGGTTAGCTGTATCACAAGAACTTCCTATACCTGATATCCAGATCGGTGTATCTATACTCAGTTCCTTAACCTTCTCCTCTGAAGCTAGGACGATAGCTGATGAACCGTCAGTTATTGGGCTACAGTCATAGAGCTTGAGGGGCCACGCAACTATAGGAGAGGATAAAACATCATCGATTGTTATCTCTCGTTGAAATTGGGCTAGAGGATTCATCGCCCCATACTTATGATTTTTAACCGCAACTCGAGCTAAGTCTTCCTCAGTTGTACCATACTAGGCCATGTGGGACGTCGCATAAAGGGCATAATAAGCAGGGAAGGTCATCCCAAAGTTGTGGAATTCCCATAAGTAGTACCCAGCCCTTCCGATTAACTCCATTGTCGTTGGAGTGTCTATTTCCCTCATTTTCTCAAGGCCGATTACTAAAGCTAAATCAGTGTTTCCGCTAGCAACAGCAGAATAAGCTGTAAAAACTGCGGCACTGCCAGAAGCACAGGCTGCCTCACATCGGAGTAGACCAGCTCCAGTCAATCCACAATACTCAGCAGCAATTACTGCTGGAAGCATCTCCTCATACTAACCCCCAGAACCCACTGAGCCAAGCACAAGGAGGTCAATGTCTTTTCCGATTACTCCGGCGTCTTCAAAGGCTGGCTTCACAGATTCAAAAGTTAACTCCGCAATATTAACGTCTTGTCTAATCCCAAATTTTGAGTTTCCAACACCTATAATAGCTACTTTTTTCACTATAATAACCTCTGTTTTAAATTAAGTAGAAAGATATTTAACTTTGTGTACGTACGCTTTTTAATTCTATTATTTTTTCTTTTAAAGCAGGTACGATTTTGAATAGATCATCTACTACACCGTAATTTGCGAAATTAAAGATTGGAGCATTCGGATCTTTATTTATAGCGATAATTAGATCTGAGTTTTTCATTCCTAGAATATGCTGGAAAGCTCCACTTATTCCAATAGCAAAGTAGAGTTTAGGTTTTACAGTCTTACCTGACGTCCCAACCTGACGGTCACTTGAAAGCCAACCTTTATCTACAATTGGACGCGAACAGGCTAGCACTCCTCCAAGAGTCTTCGCTAACTCTTCAACTATAGGTTTATTACTCACGTCCTTTATTCCACGTCCAATACTAACGAGTATGTCTGCTGCGGTTATATCAATATCTCCACTTGAAGGTAAAAGATACTTGATGAAACGCTTTTTAGATATTTCTTCAGAAAGTGGAGAAGCTATTTCTATTATTTCGCCATTCATCGTAGGTTTTTTAGCAGTGAAAGTGGCTTGGCGAACAGTGATAATATAACTTTTAGATTTACGGATTGTTGCTTTGACATTTACTTTACCGCCATACATTTGCC
>JAUWWH010000055.1 GCA_030617005.1 Candidatus Bathyarchaeota archaeon
ACGATATTCTGCCGCCGAGATTGCTCGAGGAGGCGCTCCCCGAGGGTACGGCTAAGGGGATTAAGCTCGGCAAAAAAGAGTTTAATCGAATGCTTGACGAATATTACGAGATTCGAGGTTGGGATACAGAGGGTAGGCCCAAACGAGAAAAGCTAGAAGAGTTTGGGTTACCCAAGTTGCTTGAGGAATGATATGCGCTTACTTGACTCTTATCAACAGTCTTAGTTTTCATCACTTTAGACCTATCACAGCCCTGATTAGAGCCTTTTAATCGACTTATTGTCTCTTTTAGAGCATTCTCACAGACCTTAGAGACATTTAAGCCTAGTTCATGTGCTTGCTTTACTAGCTCTTTATCCATTTTGACGGTTGTTTTGTCTCCCATTTTTATCGATATGCTATAGTATACCTTGGTATATATAATTCATTGTTTCACAGAATAAAATTCAAAACCCCTCAAAATCTAGCTTATATCCGATGTAGTCTTTACCCTGCATAATGGCAACACTACACAAATATTAACTTTTTAGCCCCCACATTTATGTGACACTGGTTATAGGAGAACCACAAATTGGGATAAGATGAATAAAGTTAAACAGGAACTTGGCGATTTAAGAGAAGCAATAATAGAAGAAGCAAGGAAAAAAGGAATAAGAGATATGGATGGTCTCTCTCGCCTCATCCCCTCTATTCATGATAAGAGAATTTTGAAAGAAATACTAAATCTCATACCCCGATTAGAAAAGTGGCATCAATCAATAAGAATTACAAAGGATTTTCGTAGTGGGAGAACAGACGTAAAGTTGTATGAGAAAACACCAATGGAAATTGGTGAACCTTTAGAGGGTTTAGTCGAAATCGCTTTAAGGTATTTAGGTTGTGAAGTGAACCCATTAGGGACGATAATAAGGGATGAATCTGGTTTGCCATGGGTTTATGGTCGGAAAATGAAAAGATTGAGCTTTGGAACCATCTTTAATTTTCCATCTTTCAAAGAAGAGGGCAAATTCAAAGGTGATGGAATTGTATTTACACGTCTTCCAAATGTGCCTCATATGGTTGATTTTGAGAGCAAGGATATCGCCATAGAAGTGAAGAATCGGGACTCAGCCTATCCATATCGAACTTATTCCTTGTTCAAACAAGATGTCCTGGATAGATTCAAGAGGGTCAGAAAGAAGAACCGATATTTGTTGATTCAAGAGGGTGTTTTGAATGATAAACAACGAAAGATACTGAAACAAAGGAAGATTGAGGAGATTAATTTAAAGGAACAACTGAGGAGAAACAACCAAAAGGAGGTCTATAAAGACGTATTCTATAAATTAGAGCAAGTTCTGTCTTCTCATAAGAATACTTAATAAATCATCTATATTGTATTGAAGAGGTTATTGGTTGATTCATAGATTAATCCAGATTAAAGTTCGAAGTAAGTCTAACAAGTGGTATATGTAACCTGTCCTGGATAGGTTTGAGCTATTCTAGTCGGTTAATTGAATCCTGGATTCGTTTGGAGTAAGTGTAATAACCTGTCCAGGACAGGTTTATTCTTAACATTATGCAAGGCTATCGAACCTATCCTGGATAGGATTACCTGTCCTGGACAGGATTGCATATACCTACTTAAACGTGAAAACGAGGATTCTTCATAGATTGAACGATAGGATTGATACTTTATGTAAAATATTGCAATTTATTACACTTAATCGCCCTAAAGTGGGCTATTTCAACCCATATAATCATGCATTGTTAACACATGAGGAAATATCAGATTATGAGGTTTCTGAGATAAGGGACATAACATGCTTTAATGATAAGGAAGTCGGAAATTTTGACTAGATATGATAACTCTTTAAGATTTCCGCCTTGGTCTTTTTTTTCCTTCTTCTTTTGCTGCAGCACCATAAATGCAAGCAAAAATTCCAAAACACATGATAATAGCCCCTCCTATTAACCCAACATAAAGCGCCCGCTGATAACCTCCAGTTTCCTCCCATCTTACCGAACTCCCAGAGACCTCCACGTATTTCCTAGGGTTCCAATCATGCTCCTGTAATTGAGCAAAGCCCCATATAAACATGACTGCACCAATCATGAGGCATATCGCCCCAACTATTAATGGCTCAGTTTGCATTTTTATCCCATTCCGGGTAGTCTAGTTATTTGCTTCATCATTCCTTACTCCCATCTCCATCCCCAATAGTTCTAGATTACTCACTGATTACTAATACAGATTTATGTATTTAACTTTAGTCTTCTGGACATTTCTCATTAAATACAGAATTCATACAGTTTTACGATAGGGATTTATTGAAACTAGAAGTTCTAGCAAAGAGGGGGAGTAGAGAGATATTGCATGCTCTGGTCGATAAGAAGAGAATGAAATTTACTGAACTTAAAGGGCTAATTGGGAGTCCTACAACTGCTTCTCAACGTCTCCAAGAGCTATCAAGTTTAGGTCTAATCAAGAGAGATGTACAAGCAGACCAGTATCGAACTGTGATTTATTCACTTACCGAGAAAGGTATTCGAGTAGTTAAACTAATGAAGGAGCTAGAACATTCACTTAGCTAAGCAAGCGCGTCACAACGAACGTATAAATATTTATTCTAAACAAGAACTAACTTTTATACATGGAAAACAATGCCCAGCTACAAATTCAAATTACTTTAGCCCTTCTGATGACAGCAGTTGTTCTTATAATCCCTGCCAGTACCCTGGAAAGACAATATTGGGACGATTACAAATATGATAATGGTCTTGCAGAAAGTGCAGAAATGGAATTTGAAAATGTAAAAGAGAATCTAGATAACGAAGAGATTAGTAGATGGTCAGACTTTATTAATGATTTAAAAGATTCTGCTATGGACTCTCTTCAGAGACATCTCTATTATAAAATTTTCCTATCTCTCACGATAGTAAGCGCTCTTATTCTTATTCTTGGAATCTTTGCAATCGAAGTCTTTTCCCTTGTGGGGAAATTTGTACCATGCCAGGTGATAGAACTTGTAAATTTTATGGCACTCGTCATCCTTTATTTATCATTTTCCGCAATGATTTCAGCTTTGGTTTCTCCTGAGTTTTATTCTTTCATAACCCCTTTTGTGGTATTGGTTATTATGTTCTGTATAGTACTAGGGTGTATTTTATTTTGGTTGCACGTTCGAAAAGAAAAACAAGAAGTAAAACACAAACGAAAAAGAAAGAGTTAGGAAAGAACTTCCAACTTAGCCTTGTTGTATATCCCCTTTAGCCCCTCAGAACCGATAGAAATAGCCCTTAAACTCCTATAATCTTCAAGCTAGAGGCTCTGAGAAGCAACCTCCTGATAGTGTTCTGAATTGGGCTGGATACTTTGTGCAAATAGTGGGTTTTATAGCATTTTCAAACCTGTGTTGTTTTATCCCTTTGACCCATAAGACTGAAATCCATTATTATGTTTATTTTTAAGGCAGGTTGTACTTAGTATATTTGTAATAAAAAAGTTAGGACTCTAGGCGATGAAGATGAGTGAAGAAAAGAGGTGGGATGCATTCTGGAAAAAATATACAGAAAAACATCCAGAGGCTAGAGCGCTAGGGACTGAACTTTGCGGGTATTTAAAAGCGGCTTGGAAAGACTCAAGTCCATGGATGGGCGAGCAAGTAGATAGTATCACAAATGTTGATTCAAACGGTGAACTTAGAGGCAGCGCTATCGATTGGATTATGATGGGCCTTATCCCTCACTTCATACTACAAAAAGTACAAGAGGAGTTTGGCCCAACCATCGAGGAAATTAAGAAATCATCGGGGAAACCGTCCATCGAACTTGCTCAAGCTTTTGCGAAAGCAATAGAGGAGATAAAGGGTGTTAAACATGAAATATATTTAACATCGTCCGAAGAAAGGACTCTACATTTAAAAATTGATGAAATGCTTATGAAAGCTGAAGAGGAGATTTTAATAGCAGCATGGATTGACACTGTATCATTAGATAAAATTGCAGATGCGAGGAAAAGAGGAATTGAATTTAGGATAATTACACACAAGCCATCTGGTCCCAAAAGAGTAACGGAAGCTTTTAGTAGACTTTTAGGTTTAGTAGGTAAAGACAAAATCAAGTTATGCCCACTGTTGCATAACAGAATGTTAGTAATCGATAGAAAAGAACTTTTGTTTGGAGCAGATTTGACCTCAGATAGCTTAGAAACGAATTACGATGCAGGCATATGGACTAATAACCCGCTGTTAATAAATCGGCTAGTAAAGCGTTTTGAAGAGATGTGGGGAGACGATAGGAGTACACATCCTAAGTAAATTTTAATCGCAGATATGCTGTCGAACAAATACATAAGTTACAGCTAACTCAAAACACCTAAGAAGTCTTCTAATATTGGAGATAGAAAGCTCAATCTCAGAGTTTATGAAAGCAGTAAGAATACCCCCTGATACTTTGCAAATAGCTAGAATTGAGATTACTTTCAGTCACCCCTCTCTCGAAAGAGGTATGAAAGAGGAGATACCCCGAGGAGGTGGGGGTATTTCAGCTTAATTCGTTCTTAGGGAGAACTAGATTCAACCTATTAACAATTATTTTCTGCGACTTGTTGCTACAATAATTATTGAAATTGGCGCCAGCACAATACCTATGAGCGTGGGGGATAGTTCATAACCAATCAAAATGCTACCCATCCATAGGAAAAACACTGTTATACTTGAAATAACAACAAACTTGACCATCGCATTAAAAAGAAGATTTTCGCTCCACAAGTGCCCTAGACCTCGCCAAACGCTAGAAATACACTCTTTGACTTTATCTTTATATCCCCTCAATCCTTTAATTTCAACTTCTTTCTCCTCAAATTTTTCATCATTATAAATATCTTTTAAGGTTCTACTTAATTTACCTTGGTCAAAATTTATAAACCCCATGATAATCCCTTCTAAATAATCCCTAACATGTTCAGCTTTGTTTTTGTCAGATATTGCGGGGTAAATTCTCTTTCGCAAGCATTCATTTGTTCTATTTAAAAGGTTGTATTCTCTCGAGCGGAAAAAATCGCCTTGTTCATAATTAATCGTTTTCCTTATTCGGTCAACGGTATTTCCGAGATGACGCGTAGCTAACCCAATACCTCTTTCTGCCGCATCTATCTTCTTAATTGTAATAGTATTTCCCACCAGTTGTTTATACGCCCGATACAAGGGAAAGATTATCCAACCATCTTTGTGGAGACGTCTGTCAATTTTTGCGGAATATAACATTGCTCCGATTCCAGCTATAAATACAGCCATACCAATAACAATTCCTATCGCAAATGTTATAAAGTAAATTGCTGCAGCTAAGGCTGGATAAAAACTAAAAAGCATTAACACGAGAGACAAACTCGCAAGCTTATTCGATAGACCTTCATCGTGCGAGTAGTCGTCTACAAAGTCTTCAATTGTCTCATAAGTTCTGGGATGTGCTAACTCTGGATAATTTCTTAATAAAAGTTTTCGTGCTTTTTCATCTGACATATTTTCACCATGTTTATCTAAACTACACGCTTAGATTTAGTTTAAAACCATAAATATATGACTAGGATAGGACTTTCAACCTAGCCCCATCGTAGATTTGCTTTAGCTTCTCTGGACTGTAATCGAGGTAGTGCTTAGCTAAAACTGATTTAGGTGTTCGACCTGCAAAGAAGTCAATGTAAGAGTCAGATATGTTCTTAGAGGCTAACTCAGAACAGAACCATTTTCTTAGACTTTGAGGGCTAAGATGGATTCCTGTCTTTCTTTCAATTCGCTTAAACATCGTCTTTAACTTGGCTCCAGTATAGTCAAAGAGTTTAGATTCAGGGTTTAAGTCCTTCTTAGTAGCCAAGTAATCTTCCAACGCTAGTTGAGTTTCATCGTTGTAAAATGTGAAGTTGGTTCTCTTGGTCCTAGAGCCATTAATACTGGGCATTATGCACCTCATAGAAAAGTCCACATCAGCTATTCTGAGATTCAAGAGAGTGTTGCGCCTCAAGGAGCTGGTAGCATACATCAGAAATATTGCTTTCTCTACTTTCTTCTTTAACACTGAGTAGGCTTTTTGTAGTTCGTCTTTGGATGATATTTTCGTGAATTGAAAGACCATCTCTGGAAGTTTAAAGCTTCTAACCAGTTCTTCCTTATGCAGAAAGTCCCTGAAGTATCGCTTAAAACTTTTAACCCAGTTCGCGTAAGTTGATGGACTTATTCTT
The DNA here is from genome assembly GCA_030617005.1 of Candidatus Bathyarchaeota archaeon. Lineage (GTDB taxonomy): Archaea > Thermoproteota > Bathyarchaeia > RBG-16-48-13 > JAUWWH01. The sequence continues at coordinate 6,218 of JAUWWH010000055.1, forward strand.
TCGACATCTCTATTGATTATATTTGAAGGATTGGTCTGGAGTTCTGCTAGGAAACTCTGAATGTCTGCATAGGTTACATCTTGAGGTTCTTTTCCTATATGGTTAAGAAATCGTCTTATCCTAGAGATATGTTGTTTGGTTGTAGGTTCACTTAGTTGCAAATCTACTCTGCATAAGTTAGAAAAAGCAGTTAAGCTAGAAGAGTTTGGGTTACCCAA
>JAUWWH010000122.1 GCA_030617005.1 Candidatus Bathyarchaeota archaeon
TTCCAATCTAAGCCAGATATCATAAATCATAAGCCATCACCAATAATAGATGAAAATCGTCAATTAGACGATTCTTTGCTACTGATGTTTCTGGATGATTTATGAAGAAGTACATTAATAGATGATTTTTTAAAAACATTCTTTGAATGGCAATTGACTGAGATTTAGGTTATCATTTCGTCCGCTACATCATCTCCTTGAGTTGGAGAATTGTTTGAGCTGATCCGGAAATCACTAAAAATAATGCAACCCAAATATAGAAGAGTTACGCATGATTGAGATAAGCTGGAAGCTCGAAACTTCATTTCTAAGATCCAGGGATGATCTTTCAACATATATGGGACATTTTAACTACCCTGCGGCTGCATCTCCACTTAAGAAGGTATCAGTCTGCACTTAGTTCGGTATCTCTCACAGGTATTCATTAAGGGGCACAGCAACATGAATACAATAATCATAAGAGAAGTAAGATAACAGTTGTGAAGAGTACCTTGAGAAAAAGATTCGTAAGTTAACTATGAATTTTAAATCTAGATTCCTTCTTCTTTTCCATTTGAAGTCTACTCTCTTTTAAGCGGTATCTTAACAGTGAATGTTGATCCTTTTCCAACAGTGCTTTCCACAGAAACTGATCCTCCATGCGCTTCAACCATCCTTTTACAAATCGCAAGACCCAAACCCATCCCCTTAGACTTGGTCGTAAATAGAGGCGTCCAAATTTTTTCCATAATCTCATCGGGTATACCCTCTCCAGTATCTGTGAAGGCGAATTCTACATTATCATCTAGTTTCCGACTGGTAATTGTGAGTTTTCCACCTTTAGGCATGGCATCTATCGCATTAGTGATGATATTGGTGAAGACTCTCTTCATCTTCTGCATATCAACATGAATCCTCGGTTCACGTTGAATCCTATCTTTTAGGTGAATCTTCTTAGGAATCTGAATTGAAGATAATATCTCTCTCATGATTAATCGTGGAGTAGTTTCAGTCTTTTCTAGACGTATCTTTCTTGAGTAATCGAGCAGATCATTGATTATTTTGTCGGAGTACTCTACATTTCTCTCAGCAAGGTCAAGCATCTTCATCAGGTTTTCATCCATTTTAGGGTCAAGCTTGGTCTTCAAGTAATATACTGCGCCAGCTATTCCTGTCAACGGATTACGCAGATCATGTCCTACCATGGCGGCTATTTCTCCGATGGTAGCCATCCTCTCTGCCTCTTTTAATTCTCTAGTCTTCTCCTCCACCAGTTCCTCTAAGTGTTCAGAGTACTCTTTAAGTTTCATACGGCTCTCCTTAAGTGCCTCTTCTGATTCTTTACGATCGGTTATGTCTCTTAAAACAGCTTGTATACCAGTAAGTTTGCCTTCATCTCTCAGTATACTGACATGCGCTTCAGCCCATCGTGAGGCTCCATCCTTATGTTTATAAGTGAATTCAACAAACGAGACATCCTTTCCTCTTAATACATCTCTGAACTGTTTTAGGTATCTTGGTATATCTCTTGCTCGTAATGTCCCTATCTTTATGAAATGTTTACCAACAATTTTATCCGCAGAATAACCTGTCAGCTTCTCAAAGGCCCGGTTGACTGATGTTATCGTACCCCATCTATTCAGAGTTGTTATGCCATCAGGGGATAGTTCAACCAAAGTTCTATACTTCTTTTCAGATTCCCTTAACTCTTCTTCACTCTCGAATAATCTTCTTAATCGCTCTTCCGAGTTTCTTAATTTATTTTCTACTTTTCTACGATCTAAAATTTCAATTTTAAGTTGTTCATTTAATTTCATTAGTTCTGAGGTGCGTCCTTTAATACGTTCCTTCATCCCTTCATAAGTCTCTTTTAGCTGATTCTCTATCACCTTCCTTTTCGTAATATCTCTCATAATTACTTGACAACATACAGCTTTACCATCTTCTTTTATTAAATTCACATAAATCTCAGCAAAATTGGCTGTTCCATTCTTACTATACCAAGTAACTTCAAATGGTTTAGGAATATCTCCTCTTAAGAGAGACGTGAATATATTTAGATACTTGGGAATTATCAACCATTGTAAAAAATTAAGTTTTGAAAAGTGTTTCCCAATGATTTTATCTTCAGAATAACCGGCGATTTCTGTTATAGTGGTGTTACATGATGTAATAACACCTCCTAAGTCTATAGTTAGAACTGCATCAGGAACTATTTCAACTAAATATCTATACCTATCTTCTGGTTCTTCTACATTTATTCCATCCATTACATTACTCGATATACAAAATTTAAGATAACAGTTGTGAAGTTCATCTACAGAGTAATTATTCAAAGAATTATTATTATTTTATTATCCATAGATGTTAACTATCCATTCACAAGAAGGAGCACAGATTCATAACATTCTAACGGTTTTTAGAAAATGATATATTAATAAGGGAAATGTTAAGAGAACATTTCACTGTAGGAAAGATTTGGGGCATTTCAGTCCTCACTATTTACTTCTACATCCTACATCTAGGATCTCGTAATTAGACCTTCCTTAGTAAACCGGATCCTATAAGCATCCAGTCTAAATGTAGAAGAGAAATCCTCTTCACACATCAAAGTACTCTATCAGGTTTCACCAATTGTTAATCCTACTTACATTTCTTGTTTTTAATAACCAATAACTAATATCCGCAAGGAGCTTAAGATGATAAAACTTCAATAAAAAAAGAGGGGGATTAGAGATCTCTTATTAGGTAGTCTTGCTTACTCAGACTACCTTGCGTAGGCTTCAACTAAATCCCGCGCAGTGACTATTCCTACCATCTCACCATCTTTCAGTACCGGTAACCGTCTGATGTGCTTCAACGCCATAGTTAAGGCTGTTTGGTGAACACTCATTCCCAATGGAATTGTGATCAGTGGAGAAGACGCTGCATCTCCTACCTTAGTTGTTAATGGTTTACCTCTCGTAAGGAAGGTTGTGAGCAAATCTCGTTCAGTAAATATCCCAAAGGGTTTTCCATATTTACTGACTATGACGCTTCCTATACGTTTCTTACCCATGATCTCAGTTACCTCTGCTACACTAATGTTTCCAGGTACCATGATAACGTGCTTGCTCATAACATCATCAATCTTCATTAGGGTCTCAGGAGTTTCAGGGAAACTTTTAATTAGATCAGCGGCTGTAATTATGCCGATTAAGGTTCCCTTTTTGAACACTGCTAATCTAGCCTTTTTCGAGATCATGGTCTGAGCGGCTTCTCTGATCGTAGCTGTTGGCTCAATAGTGATTAAAGGGGAAGACCGCACTTCCTTAACAGTGACTTTCTCAGGATCTTTCCCCTTTGCCAACACTTTACTGAGCAGATCTCTTTCAGTAACAATCCCCTCAGGTGTCCCGCCAACCTCTACTATCAAACTCCCAATATGATGTGCACCCATGATCTTGGCAGCTTCTGCCATAGAAGCTTTTAGAACTATCGTTATGACATCTTCAGACATAATATCTTGAATCAGACGATGCTTCTTAAACTGCATGTAAGCTCGATCGATAACACTAGGAAACTCTTCTTTTAGACTCTTAACTCTCTTCATTTTTCTCTAAAGTATACTATGTATTTTTTCACTTAAAGCCTTACCTTAAATATCCAAGGCATATGTTAAAGTGAGAAATAATACTAAAAACATCTCATCTTCGTTGGATTTCGAAGTGGAATGCGTAAATATCTATATTTAGAGATCCAATCATCACAGCAGTATGATCATTTCGCTCCAGCTCAACTCCCACCCACCATCGAATTTAAAGAAAAAGCATTACAATTAACTGATTTAGATCTCACTTATCAAGAAGGCAAAAAATGAGAGAGTATATGAAACTCTAGAGTATGGAAGCCCAGAGACTACGCGAACTGCTACCTAAAAAAGGAAGGATAGTTAAGTTATTGTCAAAGAGTTGGTAACCCGGAGGATATGTGATAGTACTGTCAAATGTATTGTTCCTCCTTTTTTAGATCTAGAAAGTAACTGCAGGAAAAGATTAACTAAATGTCTCTGCTATAAGATCGCAATAGTGTGCTAGAACTACAACAATCAAGGCTATCGTTAAATGTTCAATAACTACCTTTCATGGATTCTTTTTATCTATCTTCGCTATGGTATGACTGAGAATGGCTAACATCAACATTCCCCAAGCTATGCCCACTATTATGGCGTTTGAGAGATCTAAAAAAATAACAGGAACAATGAATGTCAATGCAAATAGAAACTTAGCGGTAAAGGTGGCAAGCATAGATTCCCAAATCTCTTTACTTGTGTGTGTATTCTCAGCCTCTTCAGAAACATGTATTCCCAAGACATCTGAAAATGCATCCGCTATAGCAATCGTCAAGACACCTCCAATCACAACCAGCTTAGAGCCAGAAAAAGAATGTAAACCAATAATCAACCCGAGCGTTGTTATCACCGCAGATGTTAGACCGAAACATAGTCCAGTCAAAATAGAA
>JAUWWH010000064.1 GCA_030617005.1 Candidatus Bathyarchaeota archaeon
CTTTTACATATGAAGGTGCACCCTTACCTATTGAACCAACAAAAGCCATGTTTTCTTTGGTTACTCGTAAGGTTCCAACTTGTCGCAGTACAAATGGTTTGAGAAGGTTTGTATCTCCACCCACATAAGATGCTAAATATTTAGTAATTTCTTCTTTATCTAGTTCAAGGATTCGTTTTTCATCAGCTTCTTTATGATCTTTATATGTTAACCAAAAATTAGAGAGTTGGTACTTACTCTCCTCCCAGGTTTTATCACCGATCAACAAAATACTCAAGTCATACTTTTTTGCGAAACCTGAAAAGCCTACTTGTTTCAAACCCATATATAAAACGTCTTTAGTGATCCATCTAAATTTCCATTCAGTTTGACAGGCAGGGCATTTCATCACATCTTTGTTCATAAAGCCTGAGATGGTCCACTTAACATCTTCTTTACAGAGAGGACAAAGGTTCAAGCACTTCTTGATTAATTCTGATTTTCTCATAAGTTCTTCAATCTCTTTATTTCATCCGTCCTATAAAATAATTATAAAATTTAGAAAGAATGCGTTTTACTATAAGATGCTATAGTTACATACATCCTTTTTAGTTTAGAAAATTTGTGATTATGATAAGGAGAAATGTAACGTTTTAGGGTGGGGGAGGAATGAGGCAAAAAGTAAGAAAAATAAAGTTATATGATTTTACTAACTTTTTCGAAGAGTTTTTCTACATCGCCGTGATACTTGAGGAAACTTAATTTATGAACAGCGACATATATTTTGGAAAAGGTGAGAGTGACATATGGAAGATGAGGCTTTGGAGCTCTTATATGCTCTTCAAGTGCAACAAGTCGTTATTAATGAGAAGTTGATGGAGAAGTGGTCTGAGGTCGGTGATCTTATCTCAGAAATTTTAGAGATTCATCAGAAGATGCTGGTGATTCTGCAAGATGAGTCAAAGAAGAAAGAGGAATAACTTCAGTTTAGATCTGCATATTAGTAATTATTTACGACGTTTCTGTATAGCAATTCTATCTTTGATGTAATTTCATTCCAAGTGTAATTTTTTAGAACTTTTTTTCTACCTGCTTTTCCCATCTCTTCACGAAGAGCATCGTTCTTTAGGAGATAAACAATTTTTTTTCCCAGCATAACAGAATCTCCAAAGTTAATGAGAAAACCATCTTCACCATCATTTATCACATAGGACAGCGTCTTTGAATAGGAACCAATGACAGGTGTACTGCACATCCACGCTTCTAAATAGACTAAACCAATCGATTCAAATTTTGAGGGCATAACAAAGATGTCAGCGGCTGCAAAGGCGTCTGCTTTCTCTTGCTTTGGGAGAACGCCAACATCCATAATGGTAGATTTTAATTCAGGAGGGAGATTGGAATAGTATTCATCATATTCCCTTCTAGATCGACCTGCTAAAACAAGTTGAGAATCTGGATAATTTCGTTTCACATATCTCATCGATTCAATCAATGTGAAGATGCCTTTACTTGGAATTCGGTTACCTATAAATAGAATTAATTGGGAGTCACTCAGACCGTATTTCTCCTTGAATCTCTCACCATCAGCATCTGTAAATTCATTTGGGTTAACTCCTGCGCTAATAACATGTATCTTTTCCTTTGGAATGGATTTGGTAGCAAGGTATTCTGATTCATAATGAGTCAGTGCAATGATGGCATCTGATTTTCTCAACAGTTCGAAGAGTGAGTAACACTCATATTCGGGATGACCGATATGAAAGAAGGGCATCACAATAAAAGGTATGTTGCCCATTTTTGCACCGTAATATGCAAGGACAGCGCTGGACCATGGGAAGCTGGTAGCATTTACTAGGTCCCAGTCTCCAAACCCAATCTTTGATGTTAAATATGGCATCTGAGGGTTGGAGAATAAGCGTAGTGGTAGTGAGATGTTTCTTACGGATGGGAAACGACGATCAAATGCCTTATTGAGAATGTTTAAGAGTCCCAGAGATGGTAGATGAGTTGTTTTAAAGTAGTGAACAGACACTCCCCCGATTTCCTGTGAACCACTACGGATCTGCCTTCGCGGTTTTATAGATGCTAAGTCACTTGTAAAGACTGAAACCCTGTGATTTCGCAATGCAAGATGTTCTGACAGTTCTCTCACGTATGTTTCTGCTCCACCTAAAACAGGGGGATTATAACATTGGACTACATGGAGAATATTCACTGTAAACACAACACCTGTTCACGTTCGATATTTATTTATGGCTGAAGACACTTGATGGAAAAAGTTTTCTATAAAATTAATCTTTAATCCACTCTTCCGCAATATCTGAACAATATAGAAAGTTGAAAGGAAAGAATAGACGTACCTGACGATCCAGTCAACGTTTTGATATAGAATTTGACTAAACGGTAGTACACTCCTAAACCAGTTGCCCCATAACACCCACACAGGATCACCAAATAATGAGTGTGATCCCCCAAGGATTAATAGGGGAAGAAGCCACCAAGTACCCATTTTTGTTCTATTAATAACAATATCAAGTAATACAAAAGGCATAACCCAAAGGATCGTTGTCTCTTGAATGTATCTATGCGTCACATAAATGACCATAAAAGTTAATACTGTTCCAGATAACAGATTCAGCTTCTTCTTTCTAAACAAGTAGTAACTGAAGAAAAGGGATCCGTAGGCTATGATGTTATTTATGATTACCATCGTCGCTAAGAGGAGGTTTCCATAATCCAAAGGATTTGTTGGTGTGGATACGTAGAGATTGAGAAGACGCATTAAACCCGACCACCAAGAAAAATTGTTGAAAGAAGTACTGCCCCCAGTGAGAACCATTACGCTGAAAAATGAGTTAAAATCCCATATGATAAACGGGAGAGATATGATAAAGGTTGGAGAAAAAATTATGAATAATTTCTTAATCAGAGCCCTTATCCCTTCCCACTTTAGTTTAAGTAAATAAATTGGGACAATAAGGACGGGGTATAGCTTCACAGCAATGCCAATACCCAAACAAAATAAGCTGAGTTCTATTTTTTCTCTCTGAAAAAAGTAATATGATAATAATGTGAAGAGTACAGCGATATTATGAAAGTTTCCCCAAATAGATGTAACACCAATCACGTATGGGTTAAATAAATATCCAATTAGAAGGAGGTAAGTACGACCGTTACTGAGGTTATGTAGTTTTGCAATTTTTATTAAAGTGATAGAGATTAGTATATTGGATAAGATGATTGGTATCTTGAAAATGAATAGTTGTAGAAAATAAGATTGTCCACCTATCGTAAAGCCTAATTGTGACAAGAATTGAGTTAACAGATAAGAGAAAGCGCAGACGTACGCCCAGAGAGGAGTGTAAATGTAGGCTCCTTCAGGATAATTACCCGCATCAAACTCTCTTTGTGCGAAGGTGTAGATATTGTAGGTGGCGTTGTCTGTATCCAAATATGCTCCGTTTACTATGAATTTTCCTGTCTCAAACCAAACACGCATGTCATATAGGTGAGCAGAGAAAGGAGAAATAGAAATATGCAGTATCAGACCTAAAGTGAGAATGCATATTATCCAGAATACACGCTGCTCCAACAAATTCGTAGTCCAGGATTTAATCGATTCAGACATTTCCTTCAATTATCCATATACACTGACTTTACCTAACAACAGTATTCTTTATAATTCTAACGCCTCTCAACATCTCTATAAGAAAAGTTGTATAGATATACTCAGTTACTGATGATGTGTGGAAGGGTACGTAATCCTACTGAGATTATGCGACGTATTTCCTTTGGATTAGAAAGAACCCGCTTTATGTATCCCCATCTGAAAAAACATTCCTTCATTGCTGTTCTCGTCCATTCACAGAGTTCTTCATAAGACAGGCCGGGATAATTAACCTGTCCATTTTCATCGAGGCACTTCTCTTTAACAAGCCAATCGTATAAGGGAGTATTTGGGTATGGTTTTGGGACAATGAATTGGTAGGAGTCCACCTCAAGTTTCTTAGCCCACGCAATGGTCTTCTTTATGGTCTTCACTGTTTCTCCGGGAAGACCCAGGATAAAGTCAGCATGTATCATCAATCCAGCTTTATTAGCAGCATCGGTGAAAGCATTCATGATTTTTACGGTTGTTCCCTTCTTCATATTTTTCAAGATCTGTGGATCAGCACTCTCGTATCCGACATGTAGAGTCCTACAGCCTGCTTCCTTCATAATATGAAGGGTCTCATAATCCATGGTTGCGTCTGCCCGTGCATAGCAACTCCACGTTATGTCTAATCCATCTTTTATGATCGCAGAGGAGAGCTCTCGAGCGCGCCATGCGGGGAGAGTGTCATCCTGAATATAGATCTCTCGTATAAAGGGTAAAGATTCATCAACGAAACGCAACTCATCAATGACATTCTCCATCTTTCTCGTAAGATATGGCGCACCCTTATTAATTGTGTATGGCCACAGACAAAAAATGCATTTTCCCCAGTAACAACTTCGACCTGTAAATAGATCCACAAAGGGATGAAGCTGTGGACCTTGATGATAATTTCTGATCTTCAAATGTCGATTATATACATCAGTCACAAAAGGGAATTCATTGAGCTGGTCTGAGGACACGGGTGGGCGCTCAAGGTTGTGAATAATTTTACCACTACGTTTCCAAGATAAATTTTTGATTTTGTTCTCCGGTAAGCCATTGGCAAGTTCAAGCACAGCATAATCAAACTCTCTTCGGATAAGACCATCGACTTTCTTCGAGATTAAGAGTGTTCCTTCGGGATTAATGGAGCAGCATGGACCGACCAAAACGACGTAAGGGTCGCTGTCGTCCTTTATACCTTCTGCTGTTGCGATGTCAATATTCGTACTTAAAGTAGAATAATTAACAACAGCTAAATCAGGAGAAAAGTGCTTTGATTTAAACAGAACTTCTTTTAAAGACAGTTTATCTGCCACACCATCGATAAGTCTAACATCATGTCCATACTTTTCAAGTAGCCCAGTGCAATAAGCGAGGTAAATTGGGTACCATATCGTCTTAGATATAGAGACACCGTCCCATCTTGCAACTCGGTTATAACTCTGACGAAAATATGGAGGATTTAAAACGAGAACTTTCACGGTCATCTTCCTCTTAGGAGATTCGAAGCAGGGATTTGAGTCCCCCAATCATCTCTTTCAGTTGTGCTATGGATCGAGTCTTAAACAACTGTTTAAAGATGTATTTTGGTCTGAAATAAAACTCTTTGTGAGCACGTCTATACGCAGCAACTACTTCTTCAGGTTCAGGTGCTCCTGGTAGTGTGAAAAGGGCTCGGTTAGCAGTGTGGTGGAACTCATCATAATTATCTATAAGGATTTTCCCACCTCTCTTTTGAATCATCTGCCACAACCGCGTTCCAGGATAAGGTGCTAATATGTTGAAAACGGCAATATCTAAGTCAAGATCTTTTGCGAAAGCTATAGTCTTCTGCATAGTCTCAGGTGTGTCCCCTAAAAGTCCAAACATGAAAAAGCCAGCGACTCTTATTTTAGCTTTTTTAGTCATCTCAACTGTACGCTTAATCTGATCAAGTGTTATAGCCTTTGGAATAAGATCTAGAACTTCTTGAGATCCAGACTCCATTCCATAAGCGATGTAGTCACCTCCAGCCCTCTTAAATTTCTCAAGAAAAGAGGGTGTAATCTTATCAGCTCGTAAACCATTTGTTGCACGGAGGTAGATGTCAAGTTTTTTATAGACAATCATATCTAAAATTGTTTCTGCACGCTTCAAATCAAAGTTGAAGACATCATCCGCAATATCAATCTCCTTCACACCATATTCCTTAACGAGTAATTCAATCTCACCAACAACGTTTTCCGGAGATCGTGGTCTAAATCTGTGACTGAAAATGTTCTTATTACAAAAATAACAGGAATATGGACACCCCCTACTCGTTAGAACAGTAGCCCATGTAGCATACCGACTCGCAGCAGAACGGTAAGGTTTATCCAC